>JAYUPZ010000429.1:0-15293 GCA_043759805.1 Myxococcales bacterium
AACTTAACGCCTGAAATGGTGGATAGGTCCCTCACCTTGGACAAACTGCATCAACAGTGCCACCACCGAGATTCGCTGACCCCTCTTGTGATAATATGGCTCGAATTGAGCTGCATCGCAGCATTCGCCCATGAACATCGCGCCGCAACCCACCCTCAGCAACGATCTCATTCTTGCGGGAACGTATCGTATTACGAGGTTTATCGGCAAGGGCGGGATGGGCGAGGTTTACGAGGCGGCGCACGCGCGCCTTTCGGGACGCTACGCAGTGAAGTTGTTGCTGAAGGAAGTCGGTGCCATCGAGGAAGCGATCCGCCGCTTCAAGCAGGAAGCCGAGATCACCTCGCGCCTGCGGCACCCCAACATTGTGCAAGTGATCGATTTCGCCCAGATGGACGACGGCGCGGCCTTCATGGTCATGGAATTCCTCGAAGGGCACGACCTTGCCGAAGAACTTCGAGCCAAGGGACCTCTGCCGCTTCCGCGTGTGCTCGACCTTGCTAATCAAATTGCCAACGGTCTTGCAGCAGCGCACGCAGAAGGGATCGTTCATCGTGATCTCAAACCGGCCAATATCTTTCTTTCGCCACTTCGCGGTAGCAATCGCGAGATCGCGAAAATCGTGGATTTCGGGATCTCGAAAATACGCGCTGCGACGACCGGTTTGACGCAGACCCAGACCATCATCGGTACCCCCCAGTACATGGCGCCCGAACAGGCGCGCGGGATAACGAAATCCATCGATTCCCGCACCGATCAATTCGCCTTCGCCGTTATCGTTTACGAGATGCTCGCAGGCCGTCCCGCCTTCGAAGGTGAAGGCGTCGCGTCGGTTCTTTACCAGGTCGTTCACGAGCCAGCGCCGTCATTGATTTCGCTCGGTCGTCCAGTTTCTTACGAGATCGACGCTGTGATCGCGCGTGGCATGTCGAAGAATGCTGCTGATCGTTATGACAGCGTCGAGGCTTTCACCACCGCTTTGTCCGAAGCGGCAGGTCGCCCGGTGACTGCATCTGCGAAGACGGACGATGCGGCGCTTCGTGCCACAGCGTACCAACCAGCGCCGTCTCCATTTCCGAACACACTGACACCCAGCAATGATCTCGAATCCAAACGACCGGCTACACAGAAGCCCGTCGCATCCACGACGACCTTCCGCGATGCCTCGGGTGAACTGGCCCAGCTCAACGATGACGACAGATTCGTCACACAACAGATTGCGGCCCGAAAAAAGAAGCTCGCACTATTTGGCGCTGCAGGTGCCACGGCGGTCATCGGAATATTCGCGGTATTGTTCTCAAGCGGCAGCAGTAAGACTGAATCTCCGGTCGCGCAAAAACGTGAGACCGCACAAGTCGCCGCTCCGGCCGCACCCTTACCGAAGCCCGCCGGGCCCACCCTAATCTCTGTGGAGATTGAAGGGTCTCCGCCGGGACTTTCAGTCACAGTCGATGGGGTGACGACGGCACTGCCGCTAGAATTGGCCGCTGGAACCGTAAAACACAAAGTCATATTCAGTGCACCGGGTTTCGTACCACAAGAGCGCATACTGGGTGGGCAACGCGACATCGCCATCGAGCTAAATTTGAAACCGCTCGCGAAGCCAATGCAGGAGCAACGCAAACCAGAGCCGACGGCCGTGCGGGAAAAGCCTAAACCCAGACGTCAAAGCGCAAACGTCGTTACCGACCTTTAAAACTCTTAGTCCTTCCCCGGTCCCCTTTCTTAAACGCGGGGCCTTCCATTCCGACCCATCCCTCCCGATGATTAAAAAATTTGTGCCGCGTAACCGTGTTTCGCTTTCTGTGGCGCTCGCCGCCTTACTCGCCGTCGCGACAAAACCCGGCATCGCCGAGGCTCAGACCGCAAAGGAAAAATCCCGCGCATCCGCACTTTTGAAGGAAGGGGCGGCCCTCCTTGGTGACAAGGAATACGAGGAGGCGCTTACAAAATTCGAGGCGGCCTACGACGTCGTTCCGTCGCCTAAGATTTTGTTCAACGTCGGCCTTGCCAACGAAGGGTTGGCGCGACCCGTGCGGGCGTTGCGTGCCTTCAATGATTATCTGGCAGGTGCAACCAGCGACACCGTGCAACGCCGAAAAGAGGCGACCGAGCATATCGTCGTCCTCAAAACAAAGGTGGCGTTGGTCATGATTCAAGCCGATGTGGACGGCGCTCAAGTTTCAGTGGATGGGGAGGATTCGGGCACAACACCTCTGCCGAACGCGCTCGCTGTGGAACCTGGAAACCACCAGATTGTGGTGCAGGCGTCGACTGGCAAACCATGGACGAAAGCCATCAAGGCCCTAGCAGGTAGCACGATGCGGCTGGAAGCAGCCGTGAAAGATGCGCCAACATCGGTCGTTACTACTCCCTTGGTCGGTTCCTCAACAGTACCAACCATTGCAAATTCACCCGTCAATACCGATCCCGAACTCACGGCATCCGCAGCACAACCTGAAGGCGATGATCCGTTTTACACCAAGGGGTGGTTTTGGGGGGTCGCGGGTGCGGTGGTCGTCGCAGGCGTGGTTGCGGTGATTCTGCTGAATAGTGGCGGAACGACAACGCAATACATGTTGCCGCCAGGTGTTCCCCCCCTCTAATCGCCCTTAACGAAAACTATCCATCATGTACTTGCACAACGTTCTTCGTTCACCTCGTCTCCTCTTTGCGCTCGTCAGCTTTTACGCAATCACCGGATGCAACACTACAGAGGTAGATCCAACCTCGATCGTGGTTGAGGTGCGAAGTGAGTTTGCCGCGGGGACTGAACTGGATGCCGTTACAATCTCGCTTTCGACCGGAAAGTTGGTCACCTACACCATCGGTCCCGACGCGGCGCTCGGCCAACGATCGTTTCCACTGGTCTTCGGCATTGTGCCCAAAAAGGATCCCAACGAAGCCTTCTCAATCGATGTGGATGGTCTTCTGAGCGGTACCTCTATCGTCAAGACCGGAGCCGACGCCACTTTCGTCGAAGGTGAAGTTCGTTACCTCTTGCTGACGTTGCACAAGGTCTGTGCGAATAAACTCGATTGTGCAGGCGGCATGGTGTGCGGCGTGGACGGCGCGTGCAGCGTGAGCCGGGCGCGTGGGGTTCTACCCGTCTACGTCCGACCTGACATCACAACCAACGACGGATCGATTGCCACACCGGACAGCGGCACCTGTACCACCTGTGCTGCGCTTGGTATCAACTGCGGACAGGTATCCGACGGCTGCGGCACCACCCTTGAGTGCGGAACCTGTAAGGGATTCGAGCAGTGCGGAGGTGGCGGTCCGCCCAACGTTTGTGGATGCAGCAAGGCAACCTGTGCTGCGCTCGGCAAGACCTGTGGAGAGATACCGGATGGCTGCGGAGGCAAGATCTCCTGCGGAGATTGTCCGACCGGTCAGTTCTGCGGAGGTGATGGAACCGCCAACACCTGTGGTTCCAAACCCTGTACGCCGGGAACTTGTGACGCCATGGACAAGAACTGCGGGCCCGTATCGGATGGATGCGCCTCCACCCTAAATTGTGGAGAATGCACGGATCCCAAATCGTGCGGAGGCGCAGGAACGGCCAATGTTTGTGGTTGCACTCCGAAGACATGTTCCGCTGCAGGCGCGAATTGCGGGCCGGCACCCGATGGATGTGGTGGCGTTCTCGACTGCGGATCCTGTACTCAGCCAAACTCGTGTGGCGGTGGTAAGGCGGGCCCGAGCATTTGTGGATGCACGGCGACGACCTGCGCAGCCCTCGGCAAAAACTGTGGTACGGTTTCCGATGGTTGCGCTGGCACGCTCAGTTGCGGTGATTGCGCCAACAATGATACCTGCGGCGGCGGCGGTCCGAATATCTGTGGCGCCAAGGCGTGCGTTCCAACCACCTGTCAGGCTCAAGGCGCAAATTGCGGCTCCATTTCCGATGGTTGTGGTGGCACGCTCACCTGTGGCAACACTTGCCCCGCGAATACAACCTGTGGAGGCGGCGGTGCCACGAACGTATGTGGCTGTACACCAACCACCTGTCAGGCGCAAAGCAAGAACTGTGGCAATATTCCAGACGGCTGTGGTGGAACGCTAAACTGTGGCAACGCATGCCCTGCAAACACAACCTGTGGGGGTGGCGGGCCATTGAATGTCTGCGGTTGCACGCCTGTTTCTTGCGCCGGACTGAGCAAGAACTGTGGTGGAGTGTCTAACGGATGCGGACTGACACTGGACTGCGGGAGCTGCCCGTCGGGCCAAAGTTGTGGCGGCGACGGAACGGCAAACGTTTGCGGTACCAGACCCTGCGTGCCGACGACCTGCGGAGCTCAGGGGAAAAATTGCGGCTCTATTTCGGATGGTTGCGGCGTGACGCTCAACTGCGGCTCGTGTTCGGGCGTGAACACCTGCGCCGGGGGAGGAACCGTCAACGTTTGTGGATGTACGCCAACCACTTGTGCCGCGCAGGGTAAAAATTGCGGTTCGATTCCTGACGGGTGCGGAAACATGCTCAACTGTGGTTCAACGACATGTTCGGGGTTAAACACCTGTGGTGGCGGTGGAAGCGCGAACGTTTGCGGTTGCGCCGCCAGCAACGCAGGAGCACCGTGCAATGGCGGTTGTGGCACGATTCAGTGTAACGGTTCCTGCTCCACGAGCGTCGCAAACGTCGGAAACGCCTGTGCTAGCAATTGCGGAACGATCCAATGCAACGGCCAGTGCAACGCCACAGCGCCGGCTAACCTTGGCACAGGCTGCAACGGCGGCTGCGGCACCATTCTATGCAGTGGGTCCTGTTCAACGAACGTCGCGGGCGCAGGGAACTCGTGCGCTGGCGGATGTGGTACAATTCAGTGTACCGGGCAGTGCAACGCGACCGCGCCTGCTAACCTGGGTGCGGCGTGTGGATGCTAGGGAAGAGGAACCATCCAGTGCAACGGAACGTGTTCGGTGGGTTTGTGCGGGCCGGGCGAACCGTGTTCAACCTTGTCAGAGTGCGCCTCCTTCGCTTGTATCGCCATGTACCCAGACGTCGACGGCGATGGTTACGGGAATGAGTCTGCTCCCACGGGTAGGTGCGACGGGATCGGGACAGGATTGGTTGACAACTTACTCGATTGCTGTGACGACGACGCTCGGGCGAAGCCCGGACAGGGAAAGTATTACACGTCACCAAACCTGTGTAACAGTTGGGACTATAATTGTAGCCGGGGTACGGACGTTGCTCACTATGACGGCAACACCGATACGTACGTTGGCGATCCGCGCCAGCGGGGCGATATCGGTTGCGAAGAGGTTTCTTGCCAGGCTTCCACGTTTGAATGCTACTGGGCTGGAACCTATCAACAATGTGGAGATCAGTACTATACACAGTACGTCGTGGGAGATTTCTCAAACTGCGTTTACTCCACTTACCGCTACAGCGATATTTTTCTTCAATGCCACTAACCTGGAATATCAATGTCGATCGGACATTGATCGGAGGGCTGAGAATTTCATGAGCGCTCGCGGCCTTGCATTTCGAGGCTTCTGCAACGACTCCGACGATTGACGATAGGTTTGACTAGAGTCCGTGCTTCGTGTCGTTTGTCATCATGATCCCGATCGCGATTGCTGTTTTTACGGCCAACCTGCAGTGGTCAGCGCCAGCTATGTGTCCGTCCGAAACGCAGGTCAACGCGCGTATCGCCCAATACCTCGGTGGGGCAACACATACATCCGCCGACGACGCCAAAGCATCGGCCACCGTCACGGTTGCAGGTGAGCAGTTTCGGGTGCAGATCCGCACCAACTTCGGTGGGGCGCAGGGTGAACGAAGCCTTACGGGAGAAACCTGTGATGCGGTTGCTGACGCCGTCGCGCTGATACTCGCAATGATGATCGATCCCGATGCCGTTCGAGGCGCGCTACGGAGCAGCGATACACCCGCCGAACGACCCAAAGCGCCGTCGAGCGATGCTGCCCCTGCCGCCGTTGTCCCTCTTTCTCCGCATTCACCCGGCGCCCCCTCCGTCCTCTTTGAAGCAGGATTTGTTTCGGGCATCGGGGTCCTCCCCGAACTCGCATTTGGCATCCGACTTGGACTCGGAGCGTCCCAGGGGGACTGGACCGCAAGCGTGGCAGCGCAACGTTGGCTCGAGTCGACACGACGCTTGCCAGTCGACCAGGAAGCCGGTGGGCGCTTTTCGCGGACCTCTCTTGGCGTTCGTATCACACGCGACTGGGATATTTGGCGTTCACTGTACGGTCGCGTCGGAATCGGTACTGACGTCGTTCGAACCGGCGGCAAGGGATTCGGCGTTTCGGACCCCGACACAGCCAGTGCGCTTTCTATTGAGCCGCTCGCGACAGCAAATCTTCGGTGGGAGGTGACGCAATGGCTCGCACTTCAAACCGAGGTTCTTGGTGGATTGCCTTTATATCGTCCACAATTCACGCTGGTTGATCGAGCTGAGGTTTGGCGACCCCCTGCGGCGCAACTTACCTGGGGAATCGGCGTAGTCCTTCGATTTTGATCACGGATCCACCCGTAAGTGGCCACACACCATCGAGACTTTCTTTGCCAATGGCATCCCACGATCCTTCTCCGCTTCCAAACCCGCTTTCAGCGCAAGGAGGCCCAAGCCATGCCGGCGCGACGCTGGGCGATATTTACGAGGTGCATTTTGATTTTGTTTGGCGGAATTTGCGTCGAATGGGAATCCCCGATTCGGCTGCCGAAGACGCCGCGCAGGATGTTTTTCTGGTTGCCCACCGACGACTATCGGATTTTCAACACCGCTCCAGCGTGACAACGTGGTTGTTCGGAATTTTGTTGAGGGTCGCAAGCGACTATCGTCGTACGAATGCGCGCCACGTCGCACGCCTGGCGAGCGTGCGGGTCGAAAGAGCAGCGATAACACAACAGGACCCCTCGCCGCATGAATTGCTTACCCGTTCGCGGGCGGTGCGGCTTTTGCAAGCGCTGCTCGACACCCTTGACGAGGACAAACGGGCCATTCTCGTGATGGTGGAATTGGAAGAGATCACGGTCGCCGATGCCGCCAAAACGCTGAGTTTGAACAACAACACGGCACACGCCCGGTTGCGTGCCGCTCGAATACAGTTTCAAGATGCGCTGGCAGCGCACCGGGTCCGCGAATTTGAGGTGCAGACGGCGGATCCCCAGGCGGGAGAGTTCGTGGCCACAAGGAGAAATGTTCCATGACCGATCGGTTGAACCAGGAATCGTTGGATGTCATCGCCGCCGCGCGCAGTTCAGAACGAGCGCCACCAGAAAGTCGAGCCCGCGTCCACCAAGGTCTTGTCAGGAAGATTGGTGTGGCTGGCCTGGGAGTAGCCTTGCCCACAGCAGTGGCCGCCGCAACGGGAACAGCTTCTACCTTCTTCAAATTCGCGCTGGCCGTTGCAATTGTTGGCGGTGCGGGAGCCATTACGTACACGAGGATTGCGCCGCGAACCACTGCACCACTCCAACCCGTGCCTATCGTATCACCAGTTGCGACCCCTAAAGCGGCTGCTGTCTCCCCCGCGATCGAGCTTCCCACGGTTGAACCGGTCCGCGCGACGGTACCCTCAAGGCACTCCGTGAAACGGTTGGCAGCACCGGAATCGGATCTCAATCACCTCGCCGAAGAAACGGCATCCCTCGTGGAGATTCGCGAGAAAATGCGCGCCGGATTGCATCGCGAGGCCTTGCTTCGCCTTGAAAACTACCAGGCTCGATTCCCGTTGGGCCTATTGCGTGAAGAAAGTGAAGCCACGCTCGTGCAGATTTGGAATGAGCAGGGCGACCACAGGCAGTCATGTCGGCTCGCACGCGCCTTCCTGAAAAAGTGGCCCCGATCTCCGCATGGCGTACGCATGCGCGACGTTTGCGAAAACCATCCGATTCCCAGGCCATGATGGGTTCATCAACCCTCCCGGGTGCACGTCTTTCACTAGCGATGATAGCGACGCTCACAATCGCCTGCGATCAACCTTCATCCGTGCCGATCGGCGTCGATCGTTGTCAGACCCCCGGCACCGATCCCTTTGCGCTGACCGCGTTGGGCCCGACCGATCGTTCCTCGTGGTTGCAACCCTGGCGGGCTTACCTGGACACCTGGCCTGCGAGCCGCATGCGCGATGCCATCGGCATTGGCATCCCCGCGATGTCATTCGAGACACAACAACTTTCTGTGCTGTCCGAACATGGGTTTGCGCGCGGATTGTTCGTCGTGCAGTGGGCGGCTTCGCAGTACGCCGACCCGAAAGCACTCAACGACGGGGAGAAGGCCCGCCTTGTCACCCGGTTGCAGGGTATGCGCAAGGCAAAGCTGCGCCCCATGTTGCTCTTGTACGGACATGAAGGGTCCCCAACGCCGCTGCACGCCTGGCGTTTGAACGTCACCGAACCGGCTCCGGCAGGCACCCGTAACATCAAGGTATCTCCAGATGCTGTTTCGGGAATTGTTCCCGGTCGAACGGGATTCGATGATCTCACCGGCTATGTTGCGGCCGAGGTATTGATAGTGACCGTTGATGGCAATGGAAATGCAACTCTGTCGCGTCCCTTACCCGTGGCTCTCGCGACTGGAGAGCACGAGGTTTCCACACTGGCTTTTTCTCCGTGGACCACACCGACAATGGCGGGTGGACAACCAAACCCGATCTTTGAAGAAACGCTGTCAGGGTGGCTGGCCTTTGTCAGTTCGGTCGTCACCCTCGCACAAACGACGCTCGGTGACGATGGCTTTGACATCGAGCTTTGGAACGAGCTCGTCACGGGCTCACGTTTCTTGAATATCAACAACTATCATGATCCTCCAATCGACACCGCCCTTGATGTCCGAACGATCGCCCGAACAATCGTGTCACGGACAACGGCCATGCTGCGCAAATCGAGTCTTCCGATTGCACAAATGGGCATCGGCAATGGTTTCGCGAACACGGACTGGTCTTTTGCGTCGAGCACGGAAGATCCCGGCATCACCGCAATGGATCGCCACATCAGCAATCAAACCCTGCGGTTTCCCGCCGAGGCCATGCTTGAAACGGCGCGCGCACTTGATGCCATGGGAGCGCCGGCCGGCCGTCGAGATCCGAGCGGCGTCTGGGTCGAGGCTTTCGCACCGACCTATGATGTCCTGTTTCCCGAACTGCCGTTGACCGCGATCTTACCCTACGCTGCCCGGCGTCCCGGACAACTTATTCGCGATCTCGCACCCATAACGACTCTCGACGAAAACGGAGTCGCGCATGGACGAAATGTAGGCCCTCCGGGAGCGAAAACACCGCCGGCGGTTTGGCTGACCGCGGTTAGCACCCGACCTCGCAGCGTTTCCGATGCACCCACGGGATGGTCCGAATCCGACCGCATTCGATTCCAAACCAAGTCGGTTCTGCGAACGCTGGCCGCATACATATCCAAGGGGGCGAGCGCTCTATTTTTCTACGCACCGGAGGATGAGCTCGCCCTCGTCAATCACAACGATTCAACAGGCGGTCCCATCATGCTGGCACTTGCGCGATTTCGTGTTGCGTTTGATGGACCCTCATTGCTAACCGCCCCGCGCAACCTCTCGTTCATCGGCGTTCGCGGCTGTGACGACAGCCTTCTGCTCAAGGGCAATGGAACCACTGGGTTTCCAGATCTCGCACGACGCGACGCCGTGGCGTTTTTCCCCTTTCAGAAAAGCGACACTCAGTTCGTTGCCGCGACCTACGTCATGACCCGCGATCTGATGCAGGAGCATGCGCCTCTTACCGCGACGCGCTTTGATCTGCCGGAGCGGGCGTACGACCTCGTGATCGAAGGGGTTCGAGGAAACGATGTCCTCGTGGAGGCCAGCGATCCAATGGACGGTCGCTCCATTGAGGTCACCGTCAAGGCTCGCAGTGCGAACCGCATCGTCGTCACCACATTGCTGACCGATGCCGTGCGATTGTTACACCTGTCAGAGCCCTGATCGCCGTCAAGCGCGAAGGATCGTCGCTTCTCCACCGTACGCTGGATCGGCAAAGCTTCCCGCGGGTGGACATCCCATGGCATTGGCTATTGACGTAAAGATGCCGTTGGTTGGCGCCGTACGATTGGCCGTCCCGGACAGCCAGGGCAAGTATCGCCCATGCTTGAAATAGCCGTTGCTGTTTCCTGCCAGGAACCACTGCAAGTTGTCGACTTGATGCCCGCCACCCGATCGCTGCATGTTGGTGTATAGCAACAGCGTATTCTCAATCATGGGGCGCCCATTGGCGTCCAAGGTACTCGACAGTCGATCAATGAAGTACGCAAAGTTCTCGAGAAAGAATCGATCGACCAGGTTCTTCTCGCGCTTTAATTGACCATCGTTGTGCGCAATGGTGTGGTGATTGCGAAGGTTGTTGCCCGAGCCAGCGGTTTCGCTGCCTGTCCACGTCTCGTTCAGTGAAGGGATCTGGCTGGCAAGCCAGGGAAAAACAACGGTGTTGTTGTTGGATTGGACCCACAGATGGCTACACACGCGCGTGAGATCGCAGGCCATCGCCGCAACCGACATGTCAATCTGCGCGCGCACGACCTGATCCATTTTTGGGTTGGTTTGTTGATCGGTCCATATGTCGCTCGCCGATTGGGTCGGCTTACGACAGGCGTCGCTGATCATTGCAAGTTGTTTTTCAAGTTGCGCCACGCCGTCAAGATGGTTTTGCAAGCGAAGCCGATCGTCCTTACCGACGCGGGCTTGCAGATGTTTCAACTGGCCCGCGGTGAAATCAAGAATGCTTTTCTTCTGAGCGCGAATCTTGTCAAGCGCCGCCGTATCCAATTTGCCTCCGAACAGATCGTTGAATAGCGTCAGCGGGTTGTCGCGAATGGTAGGCGCGTTGTGGCTGTTGCCATCCGCGGTCTTGCCCGAATAGGAAAGCGGATTGTTGCCGTAGCCGCCGGCAGACAACCGAACGGGTCGAAGGACCAGCGACGGGAATGGCCTTTGCTTGATCTCCGGTACGTTCTGTACCACGAATTGATCGATCGACGGGTGGCTGGCCGTCAGACTCCATCCGTCCGGGATCGGAGGCCCGGCCATGCCCTTGGCGCCGGTCAAGATGAACGGCAAAATGGCATGACCGCCGATGGATGCATTGGGATCCTTCTTCACATCCCGTGCGGTGTCGATACCATTTTGAACGTTCACACCGCCGAGAATCGAAAGACGATCTTTCCAGGGCTCAAGCACTTTCAAGGGCGAAAACTCGGTGTCCCGCGCACGCCAGCCGCCCTGCACCACTTCGGGCAAGTAGTCCGCTGTGTATCCATTCGGTACCGAGATAACCACCAGTCGCCGGGGTGAGATCGCCGTTGCTCCAAAGCTGCGCGACGGCAACATCGGGACAAGCCCACCTCCAATACCAAGACCAGAGATGAACGTGCGTCGATCAAATCGATAACGGCTCATGGCAGGACCTCTTCGGTATTTGGCATTCGGTGTGTAACGATTTCGGAGTTCAACAACGACACCAGCATTTCTCGAACATCGAATCCAGTCGAGCCGAACCCGGAAAATATTTCAGACAACGTCTGTTCGTCGCTGTCTCCTTCCTTTTTGGACAATCCAAACCGGAAGAATTGACGCATCAGACATTCCGCAACCTGGGGGCTTTTCGCCAAAAATCCCGTCAATTCAAGTGCGGAAGCAAAGGTCTCGTCCATGCCATCCAGGTTCGAGACGGTACCGGACGAATCGACCGGTGCGTTGTTGTCGGTCATACGAAATTTTCCGACATTGTCGTAGTGCTCGAATCCAAAACCGATGGGATCCATCAACGCATGGCAACCGCTACACGTTCCCGTGCGATGCATGGCAAATCGATCCTTCTTGGACAAACCTGCTTTGGGTGGTGCGAGATCGGGAACGCCACCGGGCGGAGGAGGAATTGGATCGCACATGATGTGTTCGCGAACGAACTTGCCGCGCAAAATGGGACTGGATTCGTTCTCGTCGGCATGGGCGGCCATCACGCCTGCCAGGGTCAGGATGCCACTGCGTTCTGTCTTGGGCAGCGTGACCGAACGCGAAGGCGCCGCCTTGTCGCCAACCCCGTACAGCGCCGCAAGCGGACCGCCCACTGTGGTTTGTTGAGAGCTGAACAGGGTCGAAAGCTTGCCGTCGCCCTTGAGCATCGTATCCGAAACAAAACGTTGGATCTCGACGATCATCGCGCGAGCGAGCGTTGGATCCCAGCCGGATTGCGAACGCAATGTGCCTGAAAGGGCGCTGACCCCCATCCACTGCTCGGCGAAGCTTGCCATTGAACGCTCGGCCTTCGCATGCGCGAGCATTCGTCGCAACTGTGCCTCGATCTGTTTCGGAGTATCCAGTTCGCCACGTTCCGCCGCTTTCATCAATTCCTCATCGGGCATGGAGGCCCAGAGGAAATAAGAAAGTTGCGATGCCAGGTGAAACGCGTTCAGACGCAAACCGGAACCCGCCCTACGAACGTCCCAACCATTCTCCCATCGATAGAGAAAGTAGGGCGACTGCAAAAACGCGGTAATCAGTGCCTTCGACGCTTCGGCGGCGCTCAGCTTCAAAGTACCTCGCAACTCGTTCTTGTAGAACGCAAGGTACTCCTCAATCTCGACCGCGGTGATGGGGCGTCTGTACGCGCGTCGACCAAAGGTTGATACAAACGACGCGATGCAATCGTACTCGGCACTGCCCGTCGGATCGCATCCAAAAATCGAGGGCATCCGTGTCACGGTTCGTCCCGCGAGCGCGTCGGCGGCGTCGTAATACAATCCAACGTTGACCTCATCCACCTTTTGAACCTGGGCAAATCCGGTGGAGGCGGCCGACTCTGAAGGAAAGTTGTCCGCAGCGTTGGCGGTGTCTCCAAGAAGATCGAGAACGGTGTTGTTGTACTCCACCCGGGTCAACGGCCTCAGGTTCAAGAATTCCCATGGCGCCGCTCGCGAAACAGTTCCCGCCGTGCCGCCGGAACCGGGATGCGCACCCATTCCACCGGAGGATTCGCGTCCACCCGCATTGCGCTCCCCGGCACCTCCCGAAATAGTTCCGGAGCAGCCAAATCCGAGGGAGAGCCAAACAACAACAAGTCTGAGTCGTGTCGACACTGCGGTGATACCCATCATATTGGTATCTGAGTGGCCGGATCCTACTGACTTCGTGATCGGAGCGAAATATTCTCGCCCCAAGTGACGGATTTCGCCCTATTGAGCTGCGCTGCGTCTGAAGTCGAATCGGGCCTGGGGATTTGCGCTGTGGTCAAAAGCTCGTCCAACCCAGGCTCACGATCGGTGCAATGATTTCGGGAGCAATCCCCATGGCACCGGCTTCCAGGAAAAACGACCGCGTCACGACCCGAAGCGTCGCCGCTCCCATCAGGGGAACGTAGGGGCCCATTTGGGCTTCGACCGCGAATCCAAGGTGCTCCGTGAACCTGAATCGTCCGCTGACGCCCAGCTGCATTTCGCCATCGACAGAGTCCGAACGATTGTAGTACGGATCATTCACGTACATTGGTCCGATGAGCAGATGCGTCGAAACCACCGACTGACAGTTTCGATCAAAACACCGAGAGATCACGGGACCGGTTTGAAGTACGGACACCTGCTCTCGATCGAGTAGAGGTCCCGTCCCGGCGAACGTCACCCACGCAAGATGCACCAGATTACCCTCCCGCGGCTGTGCGCGCACCTTGAACGAGAGACCTCCCCATACCTGCAGATACCTTGAAGCATTCGAGTTCTCGTCGCTCAAATAATTGGCGCCCAGGTGCAAAATCGCAGGCGAAATACCAAATGCCGTCAATTGAGAATTTTCACTCAACCCATACGCGATTTCAAAGTAAGCGAGGGTTGTGTTGCGTATGGACACAGCACCCTTCGGCAGCGTATTGGCGGTAGGCGCGAAAACGACACGATCCAACGCCGGATCCGGACCGGAAGTTGGGTCCCGATCGTCCTTAGCTGGAATCGATTTTTGAGGAGCCCACCCTATGCCAACAGACGCCCAACCTTGCCACAAACTCGGCTCGTTGGGGGTAGCGCCAAGTCCGCTTTCGCAGGAGAAATCACCCTGGTTGAGTCCGTTGTCGTAGAAACACTGGGGAGAAGCCAAGGCCCGGTAAACGCCGAGACTTCCCGTCGCGACGAATGTCCCGCGGCGCCATTGCGCGAACATCGATTGATTAAGTCGACCACCACCATAGGGCGTTCGCCACTCGATCGTTTCGGTCGGACGATTCGGCCGATGCAAGGTCGCGGCGGTCACCCTTTTTTCGACCGAATAACCGAGAGACAACCCAATCCGTAGAGGACCGTTTTGATAGAGGTTCAGCTTGCCAAATATCGCCCACGGCGCGTAAGGGCGCTCGAAGGTCTCTTCATTGGCAAAACCAACGCCGAGACCCGCGCCGACGGACAACCTCGGCGTTAGCGAATAGGCGACCGACGCGCCGAAGACACCAAGAGGCGCATAGCGCCCCGATTCGACCCCCAAGAGCCAACGCCCATCTGAAGGTGTTTCTGCGTTTGAACGGTTCGCCATCCCAAGGGTGGTCACAAACCCGATCAAGGCCAGCCGTCGATGACTAGCGACCAGCATCGGGGCGTTCTCCAGTCGATGCGAAGGCGGCATCATACCGAATCGCCGGTGAGAAGAATTTGACGACGGTCCACATGCCTCTGCCTTCTATCGTCAACGGAATCGGTCTCAACCAATTTGTAAAAGGGGTATTCGGTTCGCTTCGAGTCACGACTCCAACCGAATAGATCGACCAAACTGAATCGTACCCATCTGCTCCAGCGTCTTGCTCCTCCATGGGACGCGCAACCAAAACAACATAAATGTCGTCGTCCTTGTCCGGCGAATGCACGAATTTCATTTGTCCGTTGCGGTTGCCGGCGAACCACAGAGGATCGGGCGACCACTCCAAGGTTAACGAAGTCTTTGACACCACCTGAAGCACAGTCGCCCCTTGAAACGGCGAACGCGACAGGAGATTAGAGGTCCATTCGGAACCCGCGAAATCAAAAGCTGGAAGCGGCTTTTGAATCCCATGGACCAGGCGCGCGGCGACGCTGTTGCCGTCGATGGCACCCGACTTCAAAACAACCCCCGGGCATTCATACGAATTGAATGCCCGACACTCTCGCTCAATCGTGCCGAGTTCGTTTCCTGAACTCGGAGGAACGTTCACCTCATAGGTGGAGCATCCGAACAACAACACCAAGAAAAGAAATCTAAACATCACGGCTAGCGGCAGTTACCCGCAATTGCCGTGCCGTCGCTCAAACCCCGTTGAAACCAACCTGAGAGCGCGCGCCCACCGATTCG
>JAYUPZ010000430.1:0-3384 GCA_043759805.1 Myxococcales bacterium
TTTAACAAGGTGTATCTGGCAGGCAAAGAGTCGGATTTCGCGACTGGAATCCAACTGGTTGTCGAAGCCACATTGCAAGCACCGAGCTTCCTTTACCTCGTCGAGCAGGGGACCGACGCGGGCGGTGGGTTGAAGAAGCTCACCGGTTACGAACTCGCAGCTCGACTCTCGTTCACACTGACCGGATCCATTCCAGACGCCGAGCTC
The DNA here is from genome assembly GCA_043759805.1 of Myxococcales bacterium. Lineage (GTDB taxonomy): Bacteria > Myxococcota_A > Polyangia > Fen-1088 > Fen-1088 > JAWXBF01. Next base: position 208 of record JAYUPZ010000430.1, read on the forward strand.
ACCGCCGCAGCGAAGCAGGGCGATCTTGATGACTTGGATGGCATCAAGGCTCAAGCCGAGCGTCTTGTAGCCTCGCCCCGTTTCGTCAGCAACGTGGCACGGTTCCATTCTGAATTGCTCGGGACGGAGGCCCTGAAGGTTCAGGGCTTCATCAGCAAGGAGAGCGCCAAATATCCCGGCTTTAACGATGCGATGCGGGAAGCCATGGGCGACGAGGTCACGAAGTTTGTCGAGTTTGCGATGACCAAGTCGGAGGGCACCTTGACCGAGCTATTCACCGCTCCAATGGCTTTCCCGACCGGACCGCTGGTCGGGGTTTACGGTGGAGGAACGCCGGATGCCGATGGACGTGTTACGTTTGATGACAAAACCCGACACGGTTTGTTGACGAGCGCCGCGGTCATGGCCACCTTCCCGAAGGTCCCCACGAAGTACAGCGCCGTCGGTCGTGGTCACATGGTTCGTCGCGATCTGCTGTGCCAGGATGTGCCGCCGCCTTCGCAGGCCGTCGAGTTCAAGCCGCCGCCCAATGCGGATCAATTGTCTCAGCAAGAGTTGTTGCGCGAGCATTCAAATCCAACCTGCGCCGGCTGTCACACGCTCATGGATCCACTGGGATTTGCGCTCGAGCAATACGATTTGATCGGTACTTTCAGGGACAAATTGCCCTCGGGTGAAGCGATCGATGCTTCGGGTCACATTGAGGGCGTCGACAATTCTGAATTTACCAACGCCGGTGAAATGGCCGACAAGATGGTGTCGAGTGCCGCCTTCCGAAGTTGCATGTCTTCGCAGTGGTTCCGTTTTGCGCTTGCACGCGAGCCCGATAGCGCCAAGGACGCCTGTTCGCTGGCCCGGATGGATAAGGTCTTTTTCAAGGGTGGAGGCAACGTTCGCGATGCCGTTTTGACCCTGGTTGCAAGCGATGCTTTCCGTTTTCGTCGAGGAGAATGAACATGATGCGCGCTGGATTTTCACGTCGTCGCCTACTTTCAACCCTGGCCGCCACGGGTGCTGCAACCCGCCTTTCGCCCTTCGTGCCTGCGTCGGTACGGGCTCAAGGCGGCGCGGTGCCGAAACGTCTCATAACGATATTCTCGCCGATGGGATATCTGGAAAATACCTTCTGGCCAACCGGCACGGAGACCAACTTTACGCTTGGCGAAACGATGAAGGCGCTTGAGCCTTACAAGAGCAAGTTGATCTTCCCGGATGGGCTTTTGCTCTACGGTGCGCAATGGTACTACCCCGATGACGACAACGAGCATGCCTCGGGTCAGTCGATGATCTTCACCGGTGCGAAGAAGGAGGGCTACGCAGAGGGTCCCTCGATCGATCAGGCCGTGGCCAGTCACCTCTACGCGCAGACCAAGACCAAGATGAAGTCGTTGACCCTCGGCGTGAATTCGGGCAGCCCGTCGTACCACGCGTCATGCTTCTTTTCGGCGGCCCAGACACCGACAACGCCGTATTTGAACCCAGGTTCTGTGTACGACATGCTGTTCAAAGACTTTATGCCGGCGATGGTCGACACGACGGCAGCGGATCGTTTGCGACGGCAAAAGCAAAGCGTACTTGATCTGGTCAAGGGCGATCTGGATCGCATTTGCAACGCGGCGGGCGTCGAGGACAAACGCAGGTGTGAAGCCCATCTTGATGGCATTCGCGTGCTGGAGGAACGTTTGAAGATCGACGCCGGCGGTGGCGTGGGTGGAGCGAATGCGGCCTGTAAACCACCGACACGTCTCGTGGGAGGCGATCTGGATCAGCGCGTTCGCGCGTTCATGGACCTGGCGGTTTCAGCCCTGGCCTGCGATTACACGCGCTCGGTCGCGCTGCAGCTCGGTCATTGCGATGGGGGTCTGGATCCATTCGGTGGCCTCAACCAACACTCGACCACCCACGATGTGGGAGACAAACCCGGTGATCAAACCACGCTCACCAATCACAGGCGCTTTGATTCCTGGTTCGCAAGCCAGTGGGCGTATTTGCTGGGTAAGCTTTCCGAGCTTAAAGACGCCGATGGCTCCAGCATGCTCGACAACACGTTGATCTTGTTTGGCAGCGACACAACCAGCGGACAATCACTCGGCCTCGGCGCCCATTGCCACTGGCGCTTTCCCCTGTGGATGGCGGGCGGCGGCAACTTTGCATTCAAGACGGGTCGCTATTTGAAGCTGAACCATCCAGCCAAGGCAGACGGCATGGCGACCGACAAGCAGTGGCCGGCAACGCAACGGGTGCTGACTTCGGTTGGACGTGCCTTCGGCATGGACATCAACAAATTCGGCAATATGGATCCCGCTTCAGGACCGCTCGTCGGCCTATAGCTTCCCAGGGGGCGGGCTTGGGGGCGGGGCGGGATCCATTGAGTCGAGCGCGTCGAGTAGACGGACCTTGTTGAACGTGTAGTGCAAAAGGCCGATCGTGTTCGCCGTCACGCCGCCCACCTTGGCGGTCACGGTTGCGGGCCCTGACTCATCAACGTGGTTGAGCATCAGGATGATGGATCCCGTGGTCCAGGTTCCGTCGCCGTTGGATTTGACTGGAACGGCAAAGGAATCGAGTGCGACGGTTTCCTTGACGCTGATCTCGGACCGTTGCGCAATACATTTGGGCAACGACGGTGCCGTGATACGCAACCGCGCGAGTAACATCGAGCCACCCTGAAACCCCTGTGTGATTGGAATGCCGTTTTCGATTGGCAGCGGCGTAAAAGGCGAACTGTCGGTTCCAATTTCAATCCGGGTGACACCCATGGCCGGCTCCGGGGTCGAGCAGCTGTCCGTGACGGGCGGCGTCGCGGGTGCCGGACAGGCGGCGAGTCCCAGGCTAATCAGTGTGCAGGTGAAAATGATCTTCACCTGTAGCAGCATGGGCCAGGTTGCCTACCAAAGACAAGTTCCGTGCGCGCTATCCGTCGCGGTCGGGAAAGGTCACAAGACCGACAAGCAGAAATACGATGCCGAACGCAATCAAGACCACGACAGGCGTAGCCACCGTCGCGAGTCCCGCATCCGGACGCATCACAATCGCCGAGAACGCATCGAGAGCGAAGGCCTGCGGCGTGAAGGCACCGATCGCCTGCATCGCTTTCGGCATGAACGTGCGCGGAATCATGGTGCCACCCAACATACCCGTCACCAGGAGCAATACCGATGCGATGGCGCCGACGGC
>JAYUPZ010000431.1:0-15245 GCA_043759805.1 Myxococcales bacterium
GCGAAAAAATCGATCGAGGCCGATCGCGAGATTAACCGGCTTGAGCTCAAGATTGACGGGGCCTGTCTTCAGATCCTGGCCAAGTTCCAACCCGTCGCCTCGGACCTACGCTTCATCACCATTTCGATGAAGCTTGTCACCGATCTCGAACGCATTGCCGATCTCGGCGTCAATATTTCGGAACGCGTCCTTGAGCTCAACGAGGATCCGCCGCTCAAACCATACGTGGATCTGCCCCACATGGCAGATGTGGCCATCGGCATGGTTCACGATGCGCTCGACGCGTTCGTGGCAGGCGACGCTGGACAGGCGCAGGATGTCATCGATCGGGACGAGACAGTGGATGCGTACTACGCTCAGATCTTCCGCGAGCTGCTCACCTACATGATGGAAGATCCGAAGAACATTCAGCGCGCCACCCGCCTTCAATCAATTGCGAAGTACCTTGAACGCATCGCCGATCACGCCACGAATCTGTCGGAGATGATTATCTTCTACGTCAAGGGAACTGACGTGCGCCACCTGGGAAGCATCAACAGAATACCTTGATTGCCCCGGAGCTTGATGCCGCCGGACTGCAGGCGCTTGCAGAAAAATACAGTGCGCTGCTGAACGCCCGCGAACACCGCGATGCGGGTGGATCGACCTCGAAGGACGTGCTTGCTGCCATTGCGAAACGCTTTCCGGGTTCGCTAAGAGAGCTTGATAGAAATCCGGCACACGTACTACGGATGCGTCTTAACGAAATTCAGGCTGCGCTTTCCGGTGGCCGGGCACCCAGTTGGGTGTATTGGGTTTGGACCTACCACCATTGGCTGGCCAAGGCATTGGCTACACCGCAAACGATCGGACCCGGTGGACAGCGTTCGCAGCAAGTCCTGAAAATGGTTGCCGAACATCACGGTATTGCGCCGGCCGAGCTCACCGAAACTTTATTTCCCCGGCGCCGGTAGCTCTCGCCCCGTGCGCCGGTGAGTCCAACGTTACTCTCTACTTCGGCATCGCACAGCTCGCCGTTGCGGCGGCCGGTAGATAGCACTCGCGAACGTAATCCATGACCATTCGGTCCGTGGTAAAACGCCAGCCCATCGTCTTGAAACCTCGCTTCATGCGCTGAATCCAATCGACTGGAACGTTGTTCTCATCTCGTTTGTAGTACGTCGGCACGATTTCGTTTTCGAGCACCTCGTATAACGCGGCCGCGTCCCTCCGATCCTGTTCCTCAATGTTCGAGTGAACACGCCCGTCGCCGATGGCAAAACCGTTCATTCCATCCCATGCCTCGGCCCACCAGCCATCGAGCACGGAACAGTTCAGGCCACCATTGAGCAAGACCTTTTGGCCGCTTGTCCCGCTCGCTTCAAGCGGGCGGCGCGGATTGTTCAGCCAGACATCGACACCTTGAACCAAATGTCGAGCGACGTTGATGTCGTAGTCCTCCACGAAAACGATTTTGCCCAGTAAAGCGGGATCGATCGTGGATTGATAGACCTGTTGTAGGACCGCTTGGCCCGGGCGGTCAGCGGGATGGGCTTTACCCGAGAAGACAAGCTGCACGGGCTGGGTCGCGTTGCTGAGAATGCGCTTCAACCGCTCGAGGTCCGAGAAGATGAGGTTGCCACGCTTGTAGGTCGCAAATCGTCTTGCGAATCCGATCGTCAACGCATCGGGATCGAGGGCAGAATGTGCGGCCTGAATCAGTGCATCCGGCAAACCGACCCGTTGGCGTTGCACGGCGGCTTCGCGGCGAACAAAGTTCACGAGCGAGGCTTTGAGCACCCGATGCATCTCCCAAAGTTCCGCATCTGGAACCTTGTCTATGCGTGCCCACAACTCGGGTTCGGTCACGTGCTGGCGCCACGACGGACCCAGGTGGTTCGCGAAGAACTCTTGCATCCCGGGTGCAACCCAGGTCGATACGTGCACACCATTCGTGATGTGTCCGATCGGAACCGCGTCCTCGCGACGACCGGGCCAAAGATCCAACCATGCCTTTCGCGAAACTCGACCGTGAAGCGCTGAAACGCCGTTTGCATGTCGTGACATCTTGAATGCCAGAACCGTCATACAAAATTGCTCAGCCTCATCACCGGGGTGAACCCGGCCCAGTCCATAAAAACGGTGTCGGTCGAGGCCCAGCGAGCTCTGCAGTGGGCCCAAATGCGCAGCTGCAAGCTCCGGCGAAAATCGGTCGTGACCGGCCGCAACCGGCGTGTGCGTCGTGAATACCGTGGATTGTGCAACCTCCTCGGCAGCAGTATCAAAGTCGAGTCCATCTTCTTGCATGAGCAAGCGGGCAAACTCGAGCGTTGCAAATGCGCTGTGACCTTCGTTCAAATGGAGGATCGACCACTTGACGCCAGCGGCTTTCAGAGCTCGCACACCACCAACGCCCAGCAACAGTTCCTGACGAATGCGTACTCGGGTATCACCGAAGTAAAGGCGCGCGCCGAGCTCACGGTTCTCCGGCGAGTTTTGTTCGAGATCGGTGTCAAGGAGCAACAGGCGCGTTCGGCCGACCGCAACCTGCCACACGGATGCATAGAGCGTTTCGTTGCCGAGCTCGACAGAAATGGTGAGCGGCTTGCCGTCCGGACCCGTCAACTGTTGCACAGGAAGATTCTCAACCGGAGCACGGTTGTATTCCGCGTGTTGCTGGCCGTGCTGATCGATAAGCTGTCTGAAGTACGATTCGCGATAGAATAAACCAACGCCAATCAGCGCGAGACCCAGATCCGAGGCGGTCTTCACGTGATCGCCGGCGAGAATGCCCAAACCGCCGCTGTAAATGGGCAGCGATTCGTGAATGCCGAACTCGGCTGAAAAATAGGCGACCGGTCGAACCCGGAGAGGTGCGGCGTGAGTATCGGACCAAGTTTCACTGTCGTTGCGGTACGCGTTCAGCTCGCGGTGGGCCCGGTCTATTCGGGCCCGCAAGACGGCGTCGTTGGCAATCAGGCTCAGCCGGTCGGGGGTGAGAGCCCGACACACGGCCAGTGCACTGTGTTCGGAATCGTGAAATCCCACCGGATCAATGTCGCGAAACAATCGAATCGCCACGGGATTCCAGGACCACCAAAGGTTATTGGCCAGATCTAGGAGCTTAGTTTGGAGTTTTTTCTTCTCGGGCATTTTTGCGCAGTAAAACACGGTACCGGGGTGATTGATCGGGAAAAATTCGCAGCACTGACCCAACCGAGATTGCGAGGTCACGTTCGCGACGGGTCTCTCTCCGAAAAAACCGCGAAACAAACTGGAAAATTCCGACTTTATTCTGCGGTTTCTCCTCAGCGCTCTTCGCGACAAGCCCCTTCTCGTTTATAGTCGGGTTTGTTAAAATGCCAACCCAACCACGTCTTCTCGCGCTCATCATGGCCGGCGGCAAGGGCTCCCGACTGTTCCCGCTAACCCGAGACCGAGCAAAACCCGCGGTCCCTTTCGGCGGCCGGTACCGCATTATCGACTTCGTCCTGTCCAACATGTTCAACTCGGGCATACGCTCGCTTTACGTGTTGACCCAGTACAAGGCGCAGTCCCTTGTGGAACACATTCAGCGTGCGTGGTCGGTGCGAAACAGCCCGACCGATTTCGTAACGATCGTGCCCGCCCAGATGCGCATGGGTGAACTTTGGTATCGCGGCACGGCGGATTCAGTCTTTCAGAACTACCACATGGTTGAAGACCAAAGGCCGGACTACGTATTGGTTTTCGGCGCTGATCACATCTACAAAATGAACGTACGGCAAATGGTCGATTTTCATATCGAAAAGGGCGCCGTGGCGACCGTCGCATGCATACCTATCCCCGTCGAAGACGCGCCAAGCTTTGGAGTCATGGAGATCGATGCAAACGGTCGAGTCGTGGGCTTTGAAGAAAAGCCACAGACCGGCGCCAAGACCATTCCCGGTCAACCCGGATTGTGCCTCGCCTCCATGGGGAACTACATATTCAACCCAGAAACCCTGCGAGAAGAACTGATCGCCGATTCGGGACGCGAATCCCATCATGATTTCGGGCACAACGTCATCCCCGCGATGATGAAAACCGGCAAAGTTTTCGCCTACAATTTTCACAACAACGTCATCCCCGGTGCTAAATCTCTTGAGGAGAATACTTATTGGCGCGATGTGGGAACCATTGATGCGTACTACGAAGCGGCACTGGATTTGAAAAACGTTGTTCCAAGCCTGAATCTGTATGGTTGGGAATGGCCCATCATGACGGCCAGCTATTCAGACCCACCGGCAAAGATGGTTTTCGACGAAGAAAATCGACGCGGACAGGTTTTGCAATCAACCCTGGCCGGCGGCTGCATCATCTCCGGTGGATTCGTAAAGGATTCGGTCCTGGGGCGAAATGTGATCGTGGAGGAAGGCGCCGAGGTGCGTGATTCGGTGATCTTCGAGAACGTTCGCATCGGCAAGGGAGCCCGCGTGCAGCGTGCGATTATCGACAAGAACGTGCACATCAAAGAGGGCGATCAGATTGGTCACGATCTCGGGCGCGACATGCTCCGACACACCGTTAGCGAAAAAGGCGTCACGGTCGTCGCCAAACAACGTGCCGACCTCGGCCTCTTGATGAGAGACTACGGCTAAACGCTTTCTAACGATGGCACCGCGCAAACCGACCTCCCCCAGAACGTCGACAGGCCGTACGAGCGGTGGGACGGGCGTGAAAAATGCGGTGGGTTTCAAGGCCAAAGCGACAAAGGCGGCGACGCCCCCGGTGGTACGAAACAGTGGAAGTAAACCTGCTGTTCCCGGGAAGGCGACAGCGAAACCAGCCAAGGCTGCGAAAGCTCCCGCCCAGCCGGTCGTGAAATTTGCGAAGGGCGCGATCGCGCCAAAAGGCAAATCGCTGGCAAAACCAAAGCGATCGGTCCCCGTCCAGAAATCTGCACCCGTGAAGACACCTTTCGTTTCTTCAACGAAAACAAAGGGTGCTTCCGTAAAGACACCTTTCGTTTCTCCAACAAAAACAAAGAATGCTTCCGTAAAGACACCTTCCGTTTCTTCGACGAAAATAAAGGGTGCTTCCGTAAAGACACCTTTCATTTCTTCGACGAAGGCGCGCGTGATCAAGAGCGCATTGCCAGCCGGGAAACCCGCCGTAATTGCAAAGGTCCTTGGCCGAGTTAAAGCCACGAGCAAACAAGTCGTGGAAAACCCGACCGTCGCAACCGCCGTAAAGTTGCCTCGTACGAGATTGGCCGCAATCGTGGCCCAACACGCCGCTACCACCGACGCCAATACTTTTGAACCCACCGCAACGGCGCCAGTACAAAAAACCCGATTGCCTGCTCAGTCCGCGCTATTGCCCAAGGAATCTAAATTGAAAAACAACGCGGAAAACAAGACGTCTGCACGACTATCCACACCTCTAACCGCAGAAAAAACCGCCGAAATCACGGCCGACACACGGACCGAAAAGCCTCAAAAGCTTCCGACCGCGGCGTCGGCAATAAAGGCAGAAGCCACCAAGACAACAGCATCACCGACGGCAGCTGTCCGTTCCGCTGAAGCCATGGACGCGTTGGTATTGTGGGCTGCATCTGAGGCGGTGCCGTGGGCTGCCACGGGTGGTCTCGGCGACGTCGCCGGTTCCTTGCCATCCGTCCTCCGAAAACAGGGATGGGATGTACGACTGGTGTTGCCCGCTTACGCCAGCGCTTTACGGAAAAGCCGAACACACGTCGCATTTGAGTTCCGCCTTGCCGAAGCGCCGCAGCTACCGATAACCGTACTACAAGCTGACGACCCACCGGGTGGTGTTCCGACCTATCTCATCGGCTGCGGCGATCTCTTTGACCGTGAAGGCGTTTACGGTGACCAGTTCGGTGCATTCGGCGACAATCCCTATCGGTTCGGCATTTTTCAGCTGGCCATCCGTGATCTCGCGGGCCGACTGGAAAGACCGGTGTCCGTCTTGCATCTACACGACTGGCACACGGGGATTCTCCCTGCGTTGCTACAGGTTCCCGGGCAACGCCCCGCCAACCTGGCCGACACACGAACTATTTTCACCATCCACAACCTCCAGTTCCAGGGAGAAACGGGACGAGAGTTGATGGAGTCGCTGTCGTTACCGTCTGTGCTGTGGAACCCGGCGGTCGCAGAGCACTTTGGAATGTTGGTACCTATCAAAGGCGCAATTCGGTCTGCCGATATGATCACAACGGTCAGCCCAACCTATTCGAACGAGATCCGTGAGCATGCACATGGTTTCGGTCTCGACGGAGAACTCCGAGGCCGTGGCTCCGACGTGCGCGGATTGCTCAATGGCATTGATACGACAAGCTGGGACGCGTCCGTTGACCCGGCGCTTGCAGCCAATTTTTCTGCGAAAAACGTCACCGGCCGGGCCGCCTGTAAAAAAGCCTTGCAAACCGAGTTCGGCATCGCGAACGATGATGCCCCGCTCCTCGCATTCGTGGGACGGTTGACCTACGAAAAAGGCGTTGACCTCATCGCCAATGCAGCGCCGCAACTTGTGAAAAAGGGGTGTCGGATTCTCATCCTCGGGACGGGAAATCCAGAACTTGAAGCCCGCATCGAGGCACTCGGGCAAACCTACCCGGAACATGTCCGGTCGATTCCGCGTTTCGACCCTGCCCTTTCGCGACGGATGTTTGCGGGCGCCGACATGTTGCTGGTACCGTCACGTACCGAACCTTGCGGGCTGGTGCAATTCTACGCACTCCGATACGGCGCACTCCCGATCGTTCACGGTGTGGGCGGGCTGCGTGATACGATTACCGAGGGTGTCAACGGGTTCCGATTCGATCAGCCGACGTCCGAAGCCCTGGTTGCGGCCGTAGATCGTTCACTAAAAATATTTGCCGACAAACCACAATGGCAGGCATTGCAGGCGCGTTCGATGGCCGAGGACTGGTCCTGGGAGCGAAGCGCTCAAACCTACGCCGAACTGTACCGTGAAGTGCTGGCAGTTCCTGCTGTTGAACCCGCCTGGACAAAATGGTCGAGCGAACTTGGTGGGCTCGAAGGCGCGGCGAAAACCCCGACCATGCGCTTGATGGTTCACAGTGCCCGCAGCTTGTTCGTCTACTGGGATTGTCTCGACAAGAAAGCGTCGGATTTGGAGCTGCTCGTCGAGGAAAGACCCGGCGGAACATTCTACGCTTCCGGAGACGATCTCCCCGGTTCCGGTAGGCGATGGCTGGCCGTTCGTCCCGAACGCATGTACCGCGCAATTCTGCGCACAAAGGGTGGTGAGGTGCTGGCAGTATCGAACGCCGCGGCGACCCCACGCGCTGGAAAAGCTGCTCGTGACGTTGGTATTGTTGCGGCGCAGGTCCGCGCGGCCATTGAATCCGGAGCCTTCGAGCACGATCCAGAAGGTACGCTCTGGGCGCGTATGTTTTCGGATTCGGTTCAATTCGATCGCACAAGCGGCAATGTGTTGCAGGTGCAAGCGGGGGCGGTGCCGGAAAACTATCGTGCCCCCAGCGCGCTTGAATTCGTTGAGGAAATCGAAACCTTCGACGAAACGGTGGCGCCAGAGGAAACAGGAACCTCGCTCGCGTTTGCTTCTCGCAGCCGCAGAACCCGGAAATCGGGGATGGGGCTCATGGAAAGTTCTCTGTCCATGACGGGAACGTCTCTCGCATTTTTCAGCCGGGTTCGATGAGCGCACGCGCTCCTGACGCGCTCTGTTTCGTTCTGCACGCCCACCTTCCGTTTATTCGACATGCCGAGGACGAAGATTTTCTCGAGGAGGACTGGCTTCACGAGGCGGTTATAGAGAGCTATGTCCCGCTGTTTTCGCAGCTTCTTGCGCTTCGCGATACCGGAACGAATTTCCGGTTCGCGCTAGGGGTCTCTCCCACGCTCGTCGCGATGCTCGACGATCCCCTCCTACGTACGCGTCGCGTCCGTCGACTCGCCACCCTGCAATCCGTGGAAGTATCCGCCCGCAAGGGCCCGTGGGGGAAAACGCATCACGCTGCCCTACTCCACCACGCAAAACGGTTTGACGAGGTCCAACAGGCACTAGAAAGCTGGAATGGCGACGTCCTTGCACCGGTCATTGACCTCGCGAATAGCGGCCATCTTGAACTGATTTCCGAATCGGCCACGCACGGTTTGTTACCCCTCTTCAGCAGCCGTGCTTCACAAAAGGCACAAATTCAGATCGGCCGGGCTGAGTTTGTGCGACGATTTGACAGGGTCGCCGCGGGTCACTGGCTGGCGGAGTGTGGATTTGCACCCGGCACCGATCGGTTATTGGCGGATGACCGCGTGTCCTATTTTCTCGCCGAGTCTGGTGCGGTGACAAACGCAACACCACAAGGTGACGTGCTTTTCCCGGTAAAAACCTCGGCAGGCGTCATCGTTCTGGGACGCGATCCGGATAGTGCAGCTCAAGTTTGGAACGCCCGCATCGGTTTTCCCGGTGATCCCGCATATCGAGAACGTTACCGAGATCTTGGCCACGATGCGCCGATCTCCACGCAACCGCGCGCGATCGGAATCAAACTGCACCGGGTGACCGGTACAGATGTTCCCGGTAGCGAAAAGCAGCCCTACGATCCAGAAGCCGCTTTGCGACGAACGAGAGAACATGCACGAATCTTCGTGGACGCGCGGATCGCACAGTTGAAACGATCAGCCGAAACAGGACGACAACGAGTCATCACCGCCTGTTATGACGCAGAGCTGTTTGGACACTGGTGGTACGAAGGTCCCCTTTTCTTCTGTGAAGTGTTGCGGTTGTTATCGAGCGAAAAGCTGCTTTATGCGATGGCACCTTCGCAACTCGAATCTATTCCCGCCTCGGAGGCGAGCGTGGAGCCCGCATATTCGACCTGGGGAGCGGGCGGCTCGCATCAGGTTTGGCTCGGGCCACAGAACGAGTGGTTGTATCGGTACCAACACGCTGCCGAACGCGGGATGGACGAACTGCTGCAACGCTTCGGCGACAATCACGACGATTATTCCCGCCGGACCATTGCACAATGTGGTCGCGAACTGTTGTTGCTACAGGCTTCGGATTGGGCCTTCATGTTGGCAACCGGATCGCACGCGGCCTACGCACGCCGCCGTTTCACAGAACACTTCCAGGCCTTCCGGCAAATGCACGACACGCTTCTAACAGCGACACCGGAACCGGATTTCTTGTCCGACCGGGAACGTGCCACACCGATTTTTCCCCACCTTTCTGTCGATGCCTGGCGTTAGAAACTCTTTGTTTCGCATGTGGCCTGCATACCAACCGGCGCGCCCGCAATGAATTGGCCGTCGCGATACTCTCCCTTTGCAACGACAGCACCATTGGCATCACGTTGCGTCCACTTGCCCACCTTCTGTCCGCCTCGATACAGCCCTTCCAGAAACATCTGACCGTTCTTGTGGAACGTGGTTAGTGGCCCGTGGGGTTTCCCGGCCTCGTAAACACACACCTGCCATCGGGGACCATCGGGGTGGAAAGTGGTCCAACGGGCATGCGCCCCATCCGGGGACCTACAAACCAGTTCCTTGCCCGGAATAGAACCCGATTCCAGTTTTTCCATCGACTCGGGACACTCGCGCGGTTTGGGCTTTTCGCAGCCGCAAAGGCCTACGGACAAAACAAGTCCCGCAAGCCAGGTTATTGCCTGATGTCGCATTCGATCATGGTATCGGCAAATTGGACGCCAGGTGAAGTCCGAATGCGTCAGAATCCGATTTTTTTTGTGCATGTGCCGTTGGGCGCGCGCGAAAGCTCTGGTCGGCACCAAACCGCCGGGGGCCGTATTTTGCGCGCGCTCGCTACGAGATCATGCGAGCGTACTCGTCCGACAACAGAAACGATGCCATCGAGCCCACAGGTCCAGACAAACGTGCAAGTTCACCGATCATCGCATCGCCGACGGGCGCGACGGTAGTCGTAATACGATTTGCACTCGGATGTACCAGTTGCGCAGCACTTTGAAGGGCGACCACGGGATCGCCACACGCAATCGCTCCAACCCGAAAGGCGTTTTGCCATGCTGCCTTCACGTACGCCGATTGCTCCGGCAAAGTATCAATTGCCTCCAGCACATCATCGAACAACCGTTCACGCTCGACACCAACCGGTAGGCGTTTGTCGTTGTCTCTCAGCAAGCGGGCAACTTCTGTTCGCAAGACCGCGTTGGCTTCGGATGCGGCCGGCTCAATCCCGCGCAAGCCAGCTGCAATCCCGGCGAGCAAGTCGACCAGTTCCCCTTCGGCCAACGGTTCGACGACCACAGTGGCCGACCGAAGCAAATCAAGCGCGAGCGCCACGAAGAACGCCAGCTCGGAAGCTGGCATGAGTTCAATCGAACCACCAATGATCAGCATCGGAGGACTGCCGAGGGCTATTTGAATATCCGAGCTCGGTCCCCCTCGACCCGTCCGAAGTCCAGAAAATCCCAACCGACCCGCCAGAGTTGAGACCAGGTCAGCCACATCACCATCCAGCGACTCGATGGGATCGGACGGTTCCGCATGAAGTTGGACCAAGACGGACGAGAGTTGCGTAAGCACGCGTCGGGTGGCGCCGGCACAAACCGGATAGAGTACGTTCGAGGGCAACAAAACACCGTCCGTTACTCGGCCCATTCTAGTCTTCAGATCGGAAAGGCGATCACGGATGCGACTGGATGGCTCACGCAGGAGCAAAACGGCATAAGCCGCACGGGCGCGTACCACGTCACCTGAAAGCTCCGAGATGCGCGCCAACACCGACAATGCGCCACGATCACCCGGTGAAATGGCGAGGATGTTGACAGCGTCGTTGCGTAGCATCGCGTGTGCCGCGCCTTCACCGAGAATTTGTGCGTAAACCGCAATACCGCGATCGAGCGCGGACGGAGACTCGCCCGTCATCTGATTGCCGAGATCGACCAGGAATCGCCCCGCCCCATCATAAACGCGATCGTGAAGCGGGAAGGCGTTTTCCCTGTCCATGCGCGTCGCCCCCAGTGCCAGCACCAAGCCGGCATCGCCAGCCAGCAATGCCTGTCTGCCGTCCGGAATCTTGAGGAGATCCTCACCGAGCTCGACGAGGTTTACAAGATCACGACCCCTGAAGTAGTGATCCAGCAATCGCACCAGCGTCGGCACGTGCGTCGGATCGATGTCGGCGGCCCGTAGATAGGCATCGTCAGCTGCATGGAAATCGCCGAGACGTGTACGCAGAATCTCGCCCTGCTGATACAACGCCTCTGCTCGCTTCCGGTCGTCCTTTAACAAGCGCGACAAACGCCCCCAAAGTTCCGCCCCGCGAACGAAATCTTTCGCGCCCACGCTGGCCTGTGCCAGCGCCTCAACGGCGGTCGGTCGCTCCGGTTGTTCGACGACCAGCGGCTCGAGATGCGTTTGAGCCCGCTCGAACGCCTGCAACTGCAAACACACAAGGCCCAGTCGCTCCCTCAACGTATCGCGACGTTCGGTGTCGCCCGACGAAACAGTCCCAAGCGCCCCTTCCAACCATTCGGCAGCTTCGGCGTATTGTCCTTTGTACGCAGCGAACTGTGCCAGTGCTTCGCGCGCACCACCATGCTCGGGATCATGGCTTATCACCTGCCGGTAACAGGCCTCGGCCTCGATCTCATCGCCAAACGTTTCGGCGAGTTCCGCACGTCGCAAGGCCAACACCACATTGGGAATCACCTCGGTGTGTCGCGGACTGTCGGCCAGGGCCGCATAAGCACGTCTTGCGTTCGCCCAGTCCTGTGCTCGATAGCCAAGTTCTCCCAAAAGCGCCAAGGCAGGCGCGTTCCTGGGGTCAAGGACAAGAACCTCATTCAAATCATGGGTGGCGGCTTCGACGTCTCCAAGCGCAACACAAACTCGAGCATGATGCACCAAACACCGCGCTCTATCTTCCGCCGGAACGTCCATTGCAGCGGCTGCAGCCAGGTGACGCTCTGCCGCAGCCAAATCACCTTCTGATTCGGCAAGCGACGCCAGTTTCTCTGCCAAAATCAGTTGTCTGTGACCACCTGCGGCGCCCGTAACGAGATCAACTTTCCGACCGCGCGCACGCGGGTCTTCCATCGACGCGTATTGAGCGGCCAGCCGATCGAGAATGAGACGATCATCCGCGAACGCCTCGGCCATACTCTCAAGCATGGACATCGCGGTTTCCCACGTACTGCGATTGAGAAGCGCAGCATCCAAGATATCCAGTCCAGCGTTCTTTGAGGTCTCCGCGAGCTCTCCTTTCAAATGCAAACGCCAGCGTTCCAAGATTGCACCTAGGTCGGAACTGTCGCCCAGCTTGGCAGCCAGTTGCGCGCGCAACACCAGTCCTTCTGTAGCCAGGTACTGCAGACCAACGGGACGTAAAACTGCGAACGCGGCGACATCCCCTGCCCCTGTCTCCAGTCGATGTCGCGCGGTCGCAACCGATCGTTCCGCATCCAGGTCGGGCGCCTTTTCATGCGTGATTTGCTCGCCGGCCGTCGGCTCGGCAACGCTGCCTTGAAGGCGTTCGATAATTCCGGCGGATTCCAGTACCGAATCTGCCTGTGCCCAGGCGCCTCTCGACAACAACAACCGACCGAGTGCTTCGGCCACTTCACGCAGTTCCGGGTCGGAGGCAAGCAGTTCGCGCAGCAGTTTTTCCGCCCGAACCGGATCCTGCTCGGATTGCGAAAGTGCGCGCGACAAATCTATCGTGACGGCACACCGATCTACCGACGCCGACAACGCGCCCTCCGCCGCGAGGAGGCGTTCCAGCACCGGAACCGCTTCTTTCCAACGAGACTCGCGCCGATACAATTCGGCCAGGCGCCCCAGGATGTCTACGTCGTCGGGAGCATCAACCAACATGCGCTCATAAATCGCCACCGCTTCCGAGCTGCGACCTGATTGTTCGAGCACTCGCGCAAGTACGACTTCGAGATGCTGGCGATCGAGTATGGATTGCGCCGCTGTAGTCCGCGCGCGCAGCAATTCCGCCAGCAGGTCCAATTCTCCCAGGCTCTCCAGCGCATCAACCAATATCTCAACGGGAGCACCCGAGCGTGGTTCGTTTGCAATACCGCGTTCCAGGTGATTTTCCGATTCGCCGATTTGGCCTATCACCCGGGCGATCTGCGCCATCCGCAAATGGGACTCGGAATAATACTCAAGCGCTGGACCGGCTGTCGCACCATTCGTGGTACCAATCGACGCCAGTCTTCGATACATCGATATACTGGTTTCGCTTTCCCCGCCTTGCCAACGCCAACGCGCCAGCCACAACAGAGCTGGGACAAACTCGGGATCGATTTCCAGCGCGCGCTCAAAAGCGAGGGCCGCTTCTTCAGGTCGGCCAAGGTTGTCGATCAAGATGCGAGCCATTCGACCCAGTTGATTGCGCCGCTCCGTCAGTCGAGCCTTTTCGGCTCGTCGTCCGATAACCTGCGCGAGACGTTCCCAGTCCTTTGCGGCCTCCGCGGCCGTTTCAAGTGCGTCGAATGCCTTGTTGTTCAGCGGATCGAGAATTGTGGCACGTTCAAGGAGGGGCAACGCGTCCTCAGGCAAGCGCAACCGCTCTCTCAAAATCTCGGCGGCAGCAACCAACAGTGCCGCCCGCGCTGGCGCGGACTGACCGGTGCGCGTGTCATCGGCGGAAGCCATCAGAGCACGCGCGGCTCCCCCGGCATCGCCTCGACGCGCCTTCAACTCAACCACACGACGCCAAACGGAAATCGCGACGTCGGCTCCCGCGTCACATTTGAGCGCAAATTCGAGGGCTGAAAGGGCTCCTTCCTCATCGCCACTTCGTTCACGAAGGTTGCCAACCAGTTGCGCAAGCTCGGCGCGCAATGGATCACGTGCGATCACTGGTGCCGCAAGATGCCGGTCCAGAATTCGTTCCACATCGGGGATGGCCTTTTCGTCTGGCGAAAATTCGCGTCCTTCAAGCGCGAGCATGCCCAGCTGTTTGGCAGCCTCTGCACCGGCTCTCGTTGCCGCGCGCGCGGTCGCCATCAGAGCGTTGAGCACAAATCCCGCTCGATCCGCCCGAACTGCAACCTGGTGAGCAACTTCCAAAATCGTGCGGAGGCCCGGCCCGCCTTCGCTCCGCTCGATGGCCCGACGAAACATCGGTAGTAAATCAGCTGCACCCGCATCGTCGGCAAGCTGTGCAAGCAATGTCAACGCAGCGGCGTTCGCCGGGTGAATTTGTAGCACATGTTCGAGTTCAAGTCGGGCACGTCCCAATTGCCCAGATTGCCGAGCCAGGAGCGCAGCCAGTTCAACGCGCAGTTCGGCCGCCTCGGGGCCATCTGCGACTGCATCCACCGCAATCTGCATCGAAACCGTGGCCTGCTCGTAACGCCCAAGCGTTTCCAGAACACCCGCCCGACGACGGGCCAACTCGGGGGTCGGACCGGTGGTCTGTTCGGCCTCGGCATACCGGGCATCCGCCACAATCGCATCGCCCTTTTTCTGTGCCAAATCACCGAGCGCGATCAAAACCCGACGGGAACCCGCAAGATCACCGGCCGACTGATACAGTGAAAGGGCATGCGCGTAGGTCGTTCCCGCTGACCCGCTTTCGGTCGATCGAAATTGTGCCAGCGCAAGACCTTCCCAGGTCGAGGCAATCGTTTCGTCGAGAATAATAGCTTCTGCAAATCGGGCCCCCGCCTGAGCGGGATCGTTCATGTCGTCAAGAAGAACGCGAGCCATCTCTGACAACAACGCCGCTTTTTGTCGGGGTTCCGATTCGTCCAATTCCCGCTGTCGCAACACCGACAACCAATCCGAAAAACGTTTTTCCGATCGGTAACACTGGCGCAGTAAATCGAGTCCGGAGGCGTGCCCAGGGCAGTGCAGGCGTATCTGTTCAAGCAGATCCCGTGCAGCATCAAATTGCCCAACGGTAAGGTGTGCGGCGGCGGCGGCAACGAGTGCCGAAGCGGTATCTGGGGAAGGCAATGGGCTACTCTGTTCTGCCACCAGGCGAAACATCTCCGCCGCCTCGGCATGTCTTTGCCGTTGACCCAGGGCCGCTGCGCGAACGAGCAAGGCAGCAACGTCGCGCGGATTGCGGGCGAGCACCGAACTTGCGAGTTCCTCGGCCTCCGGCAAGTTTTCTTTCGACGCGACAAGCAACTGAAGCAATCGCGTGGTCGCAAAGGTGGATCCCGGATTCATGGCCGTCGCTTCGCGATATCGCGCGATGGCAAGCGTCACATCGCCTTCAAGTAAAGCTGCTTCGGCCCTGGGGAAAGCGACGCGACCTTCTTCGTAAGAATGAAGCGTACCACCGCGATTCGA
>JAYUPZ010000432.1:0-7103 GCA_043759805.1 Myxococcales bacterium
CGGGATAAGTCCCATCTCCATGATCCGACGACGAAAGGAACGGTCGCCGCCCACGTGGCGGACGACTGCGGATTGGTTGCGGGGAATATCAAGGAGGGATGGCAAGGGATCGATTGTAATTTCAGGTGTTTTCAGTGAAATTGAAAGCCGAAATCAACTATGGCGTACGACCTTCATCCCGTCCATTGCGCTTGCATGGGGTAAAATCCCCGGCCCATGACGAGGACGGAAGAGGTAATGGCGCAACTGCGAGTGGCTTTGCTGGCCGCGCAGGAGGGCAAATGGTCGGAAGCGCACGCGGGCGTCCAGGACCTTGAGGACCTCGGGGACCCGCTGGCTTCCTGGTTGCACGCCAATCTCCACCGGGAAGAGGGCGACGATGCCAACGCGCATTACTGGTACCGGCAGGCGGGCCGAAGCGTCTTTGAAGGCGATCTCGCGACCGAGCGAGCAGCAATCGCGCAGGCTCTCGAATCGGTTTGAATACGGGATTTGCGCTCTGGCTCCGGCGCGCGCAGCATGGCCTCATGGCCTCGTTGCCAATCGACCGCGCGATTCAACAATTCCTCGACTCGGTCAAGGTCGAGCGGGGTCTGTCGCGCAACACGGTGGCGGCCTACGCCACGGATCTCGCAGAGTTCACCGGGCAACTGACAGAAGCCGGCGTTTCCGACGTGGGTGCGGTCATGAGCATCCATGTTCTCGACTACCTGACGCGACTTGCGAGCATCAAGCGATCCGCGCGGTCGCAAGCGCGCAAGTTGATTGCATTGCGGCAGTTCTTTCGTTTCTTGAAGGTCGAGAAGGTGATCGAGGCCGATCCGACGGAGAACATCGAGATGCCTCGTTTCGGACGGGCACTGCCCGAGTTTCTCACCATCGAAGAGGTGGATCGCCTTCTTCTCGCGCCGGCCGAGGACAACCTCCATGCTTTGCGTGACATCGCCATGATAGACACGCTGTATTCGACGGGGATCCGGGTTTCGGAACTTGTACGCCTGAAGGTTCAAGATGTGAACCTGACCGCTGGTTATCTGCTGGCCTTTGGGAAGGGCAGCAAGGAACGTATCGTACCACTTGGTGAAGCGGCAGTTGCGGCAATCAAGCGGTACCTGGAAGGGGGACGTCCGGCTTATCTGAAACGGGCGCGTCGGCAGTCGTCGATTGAAACGCTGTTCTTGTCACAACAGGGCGGCCCCATCACCCGGCAAGGGATGTGGAAGCGTTTGGCAATGTTTGCAAAAAAAGCAGGCATCACCCGGGCGATCTCGCCGCACAAACTTCGCCATTCCTTCGCCACGCACCTCGTCGAACGGGGGGCCGATCTGCGTGCCGTGCAGGCCATGCTGGGTCACGTGGATATCGGCACCACCGAAATCTACACCCACGTATCTCGCACGCATCTGCTAGGCATCTACGACAAATTCCATCCGCGAGCGTCGTAGTCAGGCGGGGTTCTTTTCAACAAACTGTACGGCGTTTACCGGCGCGGGGAACTCCGCCAGTGCTTCTCGAATGAGTTTGTTCGTCGCGAAGTACACCGACAAGTAATGATCGTTGTGGGTGAAAGGCCGCACGGCCAATACGGGGCCCGCAAGATTCGCGTCCACGATCTCAACGACCGGCGACGGATCCGCAAGCACGTGTTCGATTTGCGATAACCCGGCACGGAGCTTGTTAATCGCGGCATCGTGGTCGGCTGCTCCCGAAAGCTGCGCCGTCAGATCAACGCGTCGGTAAGCGTTCGCAGAAAAGTTCTGGATCGTATCGCCGAATATCCTGGAATTCCCTATTGTTGTGTAGACGTTATCGGGCGTATCGATTTCCGTGGCGAACAACCCGATGGCTCTCACGGTGCCGGATTGACCGGCGACCGAAACGAAATCTCCGACCTTGAAGGGGCGCAACACGATCATGAAGATGCCCGCCGCCAGATTGGACAACAACCCGGACCACGCGAGGCCAATCGCGACCCCCATCGCTGCCAAGATGCCCGCGAACGAAGTGGTTTCAATGCCAAATACACCCAGAATTGCGATGCCAATCACGATGTTCAGCGTGACGGCCAGTGCGCGCGTTAGGTACAAGATCAAGGTCGGATCCACCTTCTTGCGCTGGCAGATTTTTTCGATCTGCGACACGATTGCGCGCGCGACCATCCGTCCCACGACCCACAACGCGATGGCACCAATCAATTGTGAGCCGAACTTGATGGCAACTTCGACGACTAGATCCAGGTACTTCTGCAGCTGATTGGTGTTCATGGGGCGAGGCCTTGCAACGGGTTGAAGGCGCACCATACAGGACGAGACTTGCGGGAGAACAGCGTTTTCTGGAGGCGCAGGGGTTGTCCTTATGGCCTGACAATTTCGTCATGATTCCGTCGCGGTCCGTGTTGTCCCCGGCGTGAAACGCGCCTTGCAGCGATGGCACGTTCTATGCTTTGGTCCCAGGAGAGATGCGTTGTTCGTCCGCCAACATTGCCGCCGTTTCGACTTTGCTGTCCTTGGTCGGAGGTGGCTGCTCGGTGGCGTTTGTTCGCCCCGCACCGGTGGATCACGAAGAACGACCCTATTTCACCTGTACAAACAGTTATCTTGCCCCTGGGTTGGATGCTGCAGTGGGGGGATTGGCTTTACTCGGCATGGTGGGAGACGCCAATGACCGAGGCTGGGACGAAGATACCCAGTCCGGAGCGTTGGGCGTGGCGGCTTTCTTGATCTCCGCTGGGTACGGGCTGATGACAGTGTCCGAGTGTCAGGATGCCGAAGCGACATTGGCGGCGCGCTACGCACGGGCCGAGGGTTCGCGGTCCGCTCCGACGCCGAGCACAAATGTTCCGGCTGGGCGCGTTGATTCGCAACACAAGACTCAGCCTTCTCCACCGGCAGCCTGGCCTCCATCCGCGCCACTGCCACCAGCGCCTATGCCGCCCCCGCCACCGCCGCCGCCCCCGCCAGATCCGCCGCCTCCGTTGCCTTCTATCGACAATCCCCGCACAGTGTTCGCGCCCATGGTTGGGTTGCATACACTGTTCAATACGCCTTCCGATACGACCCGGCTCATGCCCTATTTCGGCTTGCGGGTGGGCGTGGACACGGGCTCCATGGAGGTGGATCTTTTCGCCGAATACGGGAGCGACAATGGCTATGCATCTCGGGCGGTCGGCATCGTTGGGTTGCTACCGCTCACCGAGAGACCACGACGGGGCCTTGATTTCCAGGTCGGGGGCGCTTTGAAATACGTCGATCTTTCCTGGGCGGGACCGAGGGTGTCGGGCGTTGCGGTGCAGCCCACCCTGGCGGTGCGCCTTGAAACGGGCTGGCGCATGCGCCTGCGCATTGACCTCGCCTATGAAATCCAGGCCTTCAAACAAGAGTCGGTGCAGTTGCTCATCCCACAGTCGGTTTCGGGTGGATTTGCCCATGGGCCGCGACTGAGTCTGGGAGTTGAATTTTGAAACACGAAACATCCCATCGCCTGGATATGCCGGAATTCTTTGCGCCACTGCCTCTCACCGCCGTCGCGCTGCTGGCGATCAATGACCATCTGCTCAAGTCGATCTGTCCCGGGTGGGTGACGGGGAAACTGTCCGACATTTCCCTCTGCTTTTTCCTTCCGCTCTTCGTGTCGGCGGTGCTGGGCCTTGTCGACACGGCTCACGCGCAATGGCGTTTGCGAATTGGCTGCATTCTCACGGCGTTTGTGTTTGCCGCACTTGAATTGTCGCCTACAGCCGTGGCTTGGTATTGCGCGGTTGTGCCTCGGTTCGCCAGTGCCGTGGGCGCTGTGCCTGGCTGCTCGGTGACCCGCGATCTGTCCGACCTGGCTTGCCTCGCTTCGTTGCCCCTGGCTTACCGATACGGTTTGTCTCGATGTGGGATTCGTGCCGCAGCTTCGTCCCGTTTCAAGGAGGTTTGGACATGATCACTGGCGTACGGTTGCAAAAGGCTTTGCCGCGTGTGGCGGCGTTGTTCGCGACGAGCTGGCTTTTGGTCGCAACCAGTGCTCCGCCCGACAAGCCGGTCTGTGCTCACGAATCCATCTCAGTGGCTTTTCGTACCACGGGAACCTGCGGACCCGAGGGGATCATGGTGGTCCACGTCAGTCAATGGAAGCGTGAGATCTGGATCGACAACAGTCAACAGATCGGACTTCCACCGAGAGGTCCAGTCACCGGGGGCGGACATTTTGCACCGGAGATTGGGGAAGGGCACGGCATTTACCTGGGCAACGACTGTCCAATGCAGCTCAAAAATGGCAATTGGGAAGTCTACGAGCGATCGCGCTATATGCGCATTTGGTCAACCGTGGATGCGGGCGCATCGGCGGATGCAGCCTTGCCGGACGCAGCACCCACGATCGTCGACGGCGGTCGCGACGTGGGGGCTGAGACCCCGAATCGGTACCGACCATGGGATACGCAGGACGTTTGTCGTGCCCAAATGGTTTCCGGAAAATTGGAATTGAACTGCACCTATCTGGGACAACCAACCTGTCGGTCGACGCTGACGCCGCTCCAGTAAATCGAATATGCGAATTGCAACACAAAGAGGGTTTTTGTTGTCCACCGCCGTTGCGTTGTTGTGCCTACAGCCTGGGTGCGTTCCCGATCCGGATACCCGCCCAACGCGGCTGCGACTATCGGGGGAATGTGCCACCGACCTACCAGGAAAGGATGGTGTTGTTTTCGTGCACCTTTTCGTCAGCGAGGCAGGAATCGCGTTGTCGCCTGAACGATACGACACGCGATTGCCCCGTCGCGGCAGTCTCACGCGGGATGGCGGCGATATCCGTGAGGGCGAATTCGTTTTGTACGGCCCCGTTTGTCCTGGAAGCGCGGAACCCTGTTCGAGCTCCGCTCCGTTTATCTTCTGTTCCGTCGATCGCGCAGGGTGGTCACTGCAGTTGGCCTGCATCGACTCGATGTTTGCGCCCTATTGCACCGGGAAGCTCGACGAAGTCGACGTCCGCTAAATTGATGGCAGCGCCGCCTCGCCGCCGGCATCAACCTAGCGCGTTGCACCCGGCAGTACCGCCGTCGCCGTTTTCTGAGTGATCCGACCGTTGCGGACCAGTTCGGTCGTCGCTTGCTCGAGCGTGACCATGCCGTCGTCGACGCCGAGTTCTATCTGCGTGCTCAAAAGCTGTGTACGCCCGTCTCGAATTTGCGCTGCCACCGCGTGATTCACAGCCATCACTTCTATGGCGGGGACGCGGCCACCGCCGATGGCCGGCAACATTTGTTGCGTCAACACGTATCGCAATGCGTTTGCCAGTTGCGCGCGAACGGATCCCCTTTCTGCCTCGGGCATCGCGTTGGTCATCCGTTCGATAGCTCCCGCCGCGGTGGCTGCGTGCAAGGTTGAGAACACCAAATGACCTGTCTCAGCAGCTTGTAACGCCAGTCGAATCGTCTCGGCGTCACGCATTTCGCCGACCAACAAGACATCGGGGCTTTCACGCAACGCCGCTCGCAATCCCGTCGCAAAGCTATCGACGTGGGTGCCCACCTCGCGCTGGTGCACGATCGCGGGACCCGAGGTGTAGACGTATTCGATCGGATCTTCGAGCGAGATAATGTGACACGCTCGACTTTGTGCAATGTGCTCAACAAGCACCGCCAGTGTGGTCGATTTTCCAGAACCCGTGGCGCCCGCAAGCAAGACCAGTCCGTGTTGCAATTGTGTTGTCCGCAACAACCCACGGGGCAGACCCAGTGTTTCGAGCGTTGGCAACGTGTCCCAGATGGGTCGAAGCACTGCCGCGAGTCCGGTTCGCTGCGCAAAAACGTTGACGCGAAACCTGCTGGCTTTCGGCCCGTGTTCAATAGCGAAGTCAATGCTTCCGGTCGCTTCGAGCCGTTCCATCGCATTCTTGCCTCCGACGTGCTCGGCCCAGACGCGCAGTTCGATATCCGTGCAATCCGGCAAGGGCAGGGCCTCGATCGTTCCATCTCGCTTGAGCTGCGGTTCGCGCCCTGCAGAAAGAATCAGATCGGACGCTCCCCGTTTTATCGCAGCCGACAGGGCCGCTGTAATCACCGACTCGGTGGCTGACGTGCCTCGTGGTACGGATTCCGGCGCCGCTCGGGAAGGAACGATCCTGGGTGTTGCCGCCCCGGCACCCTTGCGAACCACAATCCGTATTTTGCTGCCATCCTGGCGCACACTCAAGTTGAATCGAATGCCACCCGGTGTGGTTGACAGCGGCCGCTCGATCACAGTTCCTGCCCCCAGGGCTTCTCGCTCCTTGTCCTCAAGAAGTTCGCCGAGCAGGATGTTCATCATCGTTTCGTTCAGCGGGGGCATGGTCAGCTGACCACTTTTGCCTCCCAGCAACGAGGGAGATTCCCCTCCAACAATGACGATCCCGTCCGCTTTTTGGAATTCGACGATGCTGAGCAGTGAATCAATTGCCGCCATGGTGCCGGTCCCAGCATGAACGATCGCGGCAACCTCTGGCAACCCTCCCCTCAAGAATAACGGGCGCCCAGTTGCGAGCCGGGCGCCCTGCGACCCTACGCGTGCAGCGACTTGGCGGCCCAATCGCGGAAGGTGAGCGACTTGATGCCGTACTTCTTCTCGTTGGCCGACACGTCCGCGTTGTAACCCACCTTGTCGAACCACTCGAGCATTAACGCGAAGTCTTCGCTGTTCTTTCGTATCACGTCGATCGGAAGTTCAACGAACTTGATCGGCGTTTTCTTGAACTCCGAAACAATGGCGGTAGCCTGGGGGATCGTCAGTTCATCGCCTGCCAGATCAATTTCCGCGCGGTTGAGCTCTGCGGACTTTGTGAAAGCGATGGCGCCATATTTGCCGATGTCTTGCACCGCTACCATTTGCAGTTTGCGATCCGGTTTCATCGCGGTCGCGATGGTGTCTCCGTTCAAGAACCAACCAGAGACCATATTTTCCATGAAAAATACGGGCCGCAGAATCACATGGGACGGGAAGTTCAATCCGCGAACTTCTTCCTCGACGCGGAACTTATTGTCGAAATGGGGAATGCCGGTCTTGTGATGGGCCGAACCGACCGACGAGTAAACGAAATGGCTGACGCCTTGTTCGCGCGCACGGTGAGCGAGTCGCTTTCCCTGG
>JAYUPZ010000433.1:0-3372 GCA_043759805.1 Myxococcales bacterium
TCGGAAAGAGCGGCCAGCTTCTGCGCCAGGTACGACACCTGGGTGTATTGCCACGCCGAAACCCGCGTCGCCTCTTTGGCCCAGTTGGGGTCGCCCGGCGAGCCGTGGCTGTCGCCGTGCAACTGCGAAACCTTCAGCCAGGGCAGATTGTCGAAGCCCATGTTTAGGCTGACCGAGCGAACCAGATCACATGAAAATGCCGCTGCAACGATGTCTATCATCGCCTTCGCACGCGCAGATCCAAGCGCTGGATTTGTGAAATCAAGGTTCGATTCCAATGCCGGAGGCTGGCAACCCCTGCTGGCCACCGCGGTGCCCTGCAACCGCTGCTCGATCGAACGAAGACCCGCCAAATGCTGATCGACCTTGTAGCGCTCGCCTGTCCCCAGCCGCGGCTGCAGAGACGACAGTTCGGCCCGCACCAAATCAATCACGCTCTTCCGCTCGGCGCGGATGCGATCAAGGCCCGGCTGGCCGGCCACCTTCAAGTTCACGAACAGCCGATCAAAAGCCGCCTTCGGATCACGTTCGGGCGACACGGCCTTGTAATCGAGGCGCGTGGGTACCTCATCATTGCCGTTGTCGGCCCCCTTGGACGACCTCGCAATTAACGCCAAGTTGGAAAACGGCGTGGCGCTGCCAATGCGCTTGCCAAGATACTGATCCAGCGATGTACCTTTGCCGGCAACTGCCGGATCTTTCGATACGGGCCCAAGACCCACCAATTTATTTTCGTAGAAGCTGCCGGTAAACGCGCCGAGGCAGCCATTGAAATGCGGAGGCCCGCCGCCACCCGTGGTCATGTTCAGCCCCTGCATGGGCAGCACATACGCCTTCACCGGCTCGAGGCCTGCGAGCACCTCGCTGCCGGTCGGATTGGCCCCATCCGTTGGCCACATCGCCGCGGGCCAGGTCCCACAGAAGTAGTACCAAGCGACAAACCGCCGGGGCGCCCCCACCCCGGGTCGCATCTGCGCTTCGGCGAGGCGATCGATCCCGGGAATGAATGGCCAAAGGACCGTGCCCGCACTGAGCGATCGAAGAAAAGCACGGCGTGGTATCGAAGCGGCAACATGGCGATTCATGGCTGCACCTTTCTGTAACGAAAACCGTCGCTCTTGGCGACAGCGACGACCAATTCACGCAAATCCCCTCCTGCCGCATTGAACGCTTGCGATGCCTGGCTCAAAGCACAGGCGTCGTCAGCCCCGAGCGGACGGCCAAGCGCAAATTGGGTCCACTGCGTGGCCAGGCACTCCTTGACTGATTGACTGCTCGTCAGTTTTTCCATCAATTCGATCGCGCCATTGAATGTGCCCGCCAGATCAGCAGGCCCGGTCAAGAACTCCCCCGTTGCATCGATACTATTGACCCCGTCCATCGTGCGATACCGGCCGACCAGATCGTAGTTCTCGAACGCCAGGCCCACAGGATCCAAAAGCTGGTGGCATCCCGCACAAGTTGGATCCTGCCGGTGCTGCCGGAACCGCTCGCGGGTCGTCACCTTGGGATCAATCGCGGGCAAACTCGTGTTCACGTTCGCGGGCGGCGACGGCAGTTCCTGGCACAGGACAGCCGAACGAACCATCTGGCCGCGCAAGACGGGATTGGACTGATTGGGGCTGCCCGTTACCGACATGACCGCCGCCGTAGTCAGAATCCCTCTGCGTTGTTTGGGATCGGCCGCGACCCGTTTGCTGCCATCGGGGCCGGCCGTGCCGCCGGGGTCCTTCAGGCCGTAGTGCGAGAACAGCGGCCCCGAGGCGAACGCAACCGGTGCCGTGAACAACGTGTTCATCTTGCCGTCACCCTCGCGGATTGCCCAATCACCGAAACGCGCAACCTCGGTCCGCATCGCGTTCTGCAGTTCGGCTGTCCAGCCGCCAAAGACCTTGCCGTCCTTCTGGACTTCGCCGATGTGGTCCACGCCCAACCACTGAAGGTGAAAACGTCCCACTGTTTCGGAAGCCGGGGCCGCAGCCAGCATTCGCCTGGCTTCTTTGTCGATGGCCTCGGGGGTCAGCAATGACCCACTCTCCGCGAGTTTCATCAAGGCTGCGTCGGGAGTTGTTCCCCACAGATAGTAAGCTAGCCGTGCCGCAATCTCGAACGAGTTCAGTCGGGCAACCAGTGTACCCGCCATGACCTCGCCCAACTCGACATGGTAGAGAAAATGTGGTGACTGCAACATGGCAGTCACGATCAGGCGGAGGCCATCAGAGAAGGTGGCACCGGTGCGACCCATCGTGAACAAGGCGCGGTAGCGGCCCACTTCTTCCGTCGTCAACGGCCGCCGGTAGACACGCCGACCAAAGTCGACAATAAACGACTGGGCACAACTGTCATCACCTGAAGCCGCACACGGAAGCTGCATCGCCAGGCGCATGGCGGCGTTCCCCGCGACGGACTCGGCCGCAGTGGCATATTTCTCGATTGCGAGATCCGAAACCGGCGCGGCGGCATTGCTGTCAAAGCGCCCGACCTTCTCGTCGCCCAGAAAACCTCGGGATGGATTTGAGGTATCGCCGACAAGATCACGCAACGTCCGGTCGTATTCATCACGGGTCAGCCGCCGCAGAGGCGCCGTTCCCGCGAGAGGAACGCCCGTGCACGAAGAGGCCCGAATCGGCGGCGGTGTGGTCATGCTGCCGCCAGGGGGGACAGCCACCATGCCGGGGTCTGCAGGATTGCCCGGGGGAACAACACCCACGCCTGGGTTCGCAGAGCCGCCGGAATTCGCGCCCGAAACGGGGCCGCCGTTTCCGGGGGACGGTCCTTCGCCTCCGGGCGCAACCACCCCTATCGAACCCGTGCAAGCAGAAGCGCCCGCAAAGAAAAGAAACAACACATTTCGGAAGGACGTTCTCATGTGCAGCTCCTTGATCACGGCGTCGCCGTGCCGCGCGCACCGGTGGCCAGCCCCAACACTTCACCCACCAAGGCGTCAGTTCCAGCGAAGAAATCTTTGTCTGTGGCAAGCCCCGGCAGCGAAAGCAGCGCCGGTCCCCGCGTCAGGACGGAGGTAAAGTCCCGCCACCGTCCCAGCGTGCCGCCAAGCCCGTTTGAAGACGCTCCACCTGAGAGCAACTCTCGTTGCTGATACAGGAACATGCGCATGAGGTTCGCCTTCAATCGAACAGCGAGTGCCACGCGTTTGTCGGCCGTCGGTGGAAGCCCGGATTCGCCCACAATGTGTCCATAAAATCCCTCGATGACCATCCATCCCCCCTGCAAGAGCGGGTTCTTCGGAGGTTCGCTCACATCGGCTAGACGTCGCGGGAACTTTTCGGTACCAACCAACTTGGTCACATAGTCGACTTGGGTGACCACACGCAGCGCATTTATGAACGGCTTGGCAATCTGATCGTGCGG
>JAYUPZ010000434.1:0-3371 GCA_043759805.1 Myxococcales bacterium
GCATTTTAGATCCCGAGACGCTTGGCACAGCATTTCGGCGGTGGGTGACGGAGTTGGCGACCCTGAGTGGAGGAGAAGTCGTTGCGATCGACGGAAAGAGTCTGCGACGTTCATTTCGCACGGCAGGCTCCAATTCGTTCGTACACATGGTCAGTGCCTGGGCGACCAGCAACCGCGTCGTATTCAACGGCGCCATTCGCGGTGAGAACGTCAAAGCCGTGTTCCGTGTTCAGGCGGACATGCCGCTTGTCAATCGCCCACCGATCGCAGCTGCCGGACCGGATCAGAGCTTCAGGCTGCTCGCATGTGATGCGGATGGCACCCCTGTAAGGCTCGACGCAACCGGCTCCACGGATCCCGATGGTAACATCCGTTCCTATCGATGGGACCTCGGACAGTTCACGTTAGCCACAGGTGCAAGTGCCATCGTCCCCCTCCTTCCGCCTGGGGAATATGACATCACATTGGTTGTTACGGATTCCTTCGGAGGCCGATCCACTGACCAAGTAAAGGTGACGGTGGCAAGCCTTCCCGACCGACCCGAACTATGTGTTCGGGTGAATCGCGGGCTGCCCACGGTGTTTATGCCTGGAAGACACGAAGCGATATTTCCACTGTCTGTCCACGGTGAGAACTTTTGGAAGCTCTGTAACACGAATCTTCGTGTCCTTTTTAACGCAGCCTCATCTTGTAGTTTTCCGCCACGGTCGCCATGTTCGCCGAACGCGGGCGATACCAGCTTTTGTGAGAATCACCCCGAGCATGATAAATGCAACTGAAAACCGTCAACAAAGTCAAACATTGGGCGCAGTACCTGCGTACGACTGAGAGGTCGGTACTTGGTGGGTCTAGTTTCCTCTGCGTCGTTGCAATGGCGTGCGCATTTGTCGCACTCGCTGGATGCAGCAACTCGTCGAGCAAGGCCACGGAGAGTCAAGAATCCGGAAACGGTGTTTTCAAATCACAACACCCAGTTTGGAAGGTCTATGCCGGGTCAATCGACGGCCGCAACGCGCATCTGATGACTTTGTTGTCGGAGTTGAAAATTACGGACGATCAGATGGCTGCTTTGATCCCGGACATGGAAATCCTGAAATCTGCAGTTGATATCAGCGACGGCCGGGGGGGTGACATCGTTCTCACGCAGCGAATTTTCGACCAGACGCGCAAACCCTTCCAGGGTATTGCGACACCTGAACAACGTCCGCGGATAGATTCCTATTTTTCGTGCGATCAATTCGTCACACCCGATGCAGGAAATTCGCTGTGAAAACGCCGTCAAAAATCGTGATTGTTCTTTTGCCGCCGGTGTTTGCAGCGTGTGATTCAATTAAGATTCGCGATTTCCCACCGTGTTCAACCGTTCCCGAAGAACAGCGCCGCTTTGGGGAGGGCGGACAGCTTTGTGTTTGTGATGCGGCGGCGACGACGGACCCGAATGACGCATGTTGTGTCGGGAATGTCTGCCAGGACAAGCCGGATATTCCGGAGGGTTGTGCTGTTCGGCCAGGGCCTGGCGGTTTTCCGTTCGTCGGTCTATTCGCGGTTTCGAACGCTACCGGTTTTGGTTTACCCAAGGCTTGCGAACCGCTGCGAGTGGATTGGACGTACACCAATCCTTTCAGTTCGCCTGTCCCAGCGTCAAGTACCAGGCTCATGCCGTTGCGGCCGGTGCTTCGGGTCTCCCAAGATCCGAACGAACTAATGACCCCTCCGTTTATGACGCTAGAATTCGAAGAGTCGAGCCGCCAAACGAAGAGAAGCGCGGCACATTTCGGTTTGAGCTCGTAAACGTCAATCCGATCGAGTCTCCCCTCAGGCAAGTGATTGTGGGCCTTGGCGGTAGCGTTTGTACAACACCGTAGGTTCGGATTGTGTTCTTGCGAGTGAATCGTGTTTCGCTAGTTTTGTTCGCGGCAACCTTGCTGGCTTGCGTTGAGACTGAGCAAGCTCGCGTGAACCTGGCGGATGGAAATGAATACAGGTTTTCGGTGGAGGGGACGCTGGTCACATCAATCGAAGGACCGGCGGAAGGCCCTTGCGGTGTGCCGGATCTACCTCAAAAGAACGAATTCATAGTCGCCGTACGTAAAACGGGAACAACAGACGCCCTCACGGTGAGTTTTCTCAAAGACTGTTCCCTTCAAGGACGGATCGATGGGGATCCAGGGAGTGTGGTGGTGAATGGCGCACCGTGCGAAGCCGATTCTGCTGATCCCGCACCAACGGTGCGGTCTACGAAGAGTTTCTTCAATATTTTCCGCATTGACGACAGCGGGATGGTCACGTCGCAGGGTTTCCACGAATGGCCCAAGGATAGCGGCGAACGTGTGAAGGGGTGCTTTTCCCTTGAAGGACGGGTTCGTTCACTTGTGATCGTGCCGAAGGTCGGAGGCACCAAGTGACACACCTACGGACGGCGCTTGTCGCAGTGCTGTCGCTTCATCCACTCTGCGCGTGCGAAACAGACGAGAGCGCGCACTGCGAATCACGCGAGGAGGTCTACGCTTACGAGGGGGCGTACAAGCGATACACTCCGGTGCCGGACGCGGATCCGTCGTGTGGTAGTTTGCGAGCAACGGGAACCGCGGCCGGATTCATTAGAATCATTCACAGGTGCGACAACCTTGTTGAGATCGTCGAGGAAGGTACGGGCTGTAGCTACCGCGCGCCGGATGGGGCAACGGCAACCCAAACCTTCGAATATCGTGACGTACTATGCACTCCTGCGATGGACGCAGGATACGGGGCGATCGGCGTGACGCTTAGGAAACTCGGTAATTGGCGCTTGGATTTGGCTGGAAAGCGGTTTTCGTATGAAGGAGAACTGCACTGGATAGATGAATCGGGACAGCATTTGAAGACATGCGTCACACAGGATGCGGTACTGATGCCAGCGTCCTTGTAGTCATCGACTTGATGAGCCCGGAAGGCGAGCCATCTTTCGGACCGGAGATTCCGCACGTGTCGACGAGGCAAGCTGGTGATCGTAACGATGCCGGGAGGCATTACGGTGGCCGGATATCTATTCCGATTCGACGCACAGTCGATGGTGTTGATCGACGGTCAGGCCCCAGTACTCGTTACGCTCGCGCCCGGTATGGTGTTGCGGCACTACCCTGTTCAACCTGCGTAATCGATGTGGCCTGCTCCGCGTCGGATCGACCCGCAGGGCAATCGCATCACTTTGCCCCATGGAGACGCCTAGAACTTGAAGGAGAAAAGCATCTTCCCAACCTGCGCGAAGCCGCCTGTTCTTGATGCCGATCTTGCGTATCCGGTGCACAGACCGGCGTCTGGCGCGAGGCTGACGGACACGGCAGACTTGGCGTGTGACGTATGAAGAAACGCGATCAGCGAGAAAGCGGCTG
>JAYUPZ010000435.1:0-7089 GCA_043759805.1 Myxococcales bacterium
TCTGCTTTCCGTTCGTCGGATCAACGCGGACGAGCTTGTTCGTATTGCCAGATACCGAAATCCATATGACCTCGCCGTCCCAGGCGATCCCGTAGACGCCGGTGCCCGCCTGCCCAATCAGATTGTTGAACGAGAAGGTCCGCTCCGTCTCGCCGGTCTCGGGATTGAAGCGGACGAGGGTGTGGAGCGCCGAGTTGTGGCCACCAGCGAGGATCCAGAGTGAGGTGCCATCACTCGTGATCCCTGTGGGGTCTGGCAGCGGCGACGCCAGGTTGCGCTTTTGCGAGAGACGGAAAGCGTTGTGATTCGCTTGCGTGATGTTCGGGCACGCGCTCGGCAGCCAGTCTTTGGCAGGTAGACCCATCGCCGGCATGTCCGCCTCGGAAGTGTCCGTCCCGCTGTCCGTCCCTGTCTGAACGGGCGTCGATCCGTCGTT
Source organism: Myxococcales bacterium (assembly GCA_043759805.1). Classification (GTDB taxonomy): domain Bacteria; phylum Myxococcota_A; class Polyangia; order Fen-1088; family Fen-1088; genus JAWXBF01. Next base: position 437 of record JAYUPZ010000435.1, read on the forward strand.
GAGGGGTGCCTTAAATGCTGGGCTCCCGCACCCCAGACCCAAGAGCGCGGCTATCAAAGGACCCATGAATCGAACGTTTGACATGTTGGGTATCTAAGCAAGGTTCGAGCCAAAAAGAACCCGGAAACCAACGAGTATTGAGCCTATTGCGGTCTGTCCCCAGCGGGACCGTGACATCTGCGTCGCGATCTGGTCGCGAAGGCCAAGGCAGGGAGGAAGAAGCCGCTTGCAGAGAAGGTCATCGTCGTTCGCCGAAGATACTGTGGAATCCGTCCGTATGACGGTCGAAGGCACGGTGACCCCGATAACCAGATGGTGCATGCATCACACTGCCATGTCTGGATTCAAGACAACCTCCATGCTTGGCAGCTGCAACATTTGGTTAGGCAGCGGCAGCGTCAACATCTAAGCGCACTGATGTAGTACTGAAGTACAACGGCTCCCAGGTTTCCCCCAGCATGCATGAGGATCGGAACAACCAGTGTGCGACTCTTCAAGTATGCCCACGAGAATATAAACCCAGCGACGAAGTTGTCGGGCCCCTGAACACCGTAGACCCAATGCGATCCCGCGAAAACCGCCCCTCCAATGGCAATCGCTGGCCACTCCCCGAATATCACAGCTGCCGCAGATACAAGTACCAATCGATACGTGACCTCTTCTAAGAGAGGCGCCACTAACACTAAGTCGATGAAGCGCGTTGACGTGAGGGAAGGAAACTGGAGATTGCACAAGGCAAAGAAATCGTGTCCTTGAGTGGCCGCAAACACAGCAAGCCCGCTCAGTGCAAGGACAACCGTGGCCATAGCCGCGGAAACTGCTACCCATCGCTTCCAACTTGGGAAAACGCAAAATGTTAAACCCATTGACGGCCGGTTCCAGTTCGACAGGACACCGATCGCTCCTGCCCCTATGAACGCTGAAGCCCATGGCAAAACGGGATCTCGAATTGGAAGGAAAGCGTTCCATAGCTCAATGGCTACAGCGAGGATCGCTACCAGTGTCAAAATCGCACGGCCGCCGACCGTCTTTGGGAGCGCATCTCCGATGTTCATTTCGAAAGTCTGTGTAACGATGCAGCGTTCACCTGCAACGCGCAAGCGTTGTCGGGTGCTACGCCGGGTTGGGCGGCGTCATTCATGCGGCTTTCACGTCGACTGTGAGTCTGAGTCCGGCCGACCGAATCTGATCTTGAAGGGCCAGTCTTACAAACTGCACGGCATTTTGTTCAAGGGCGTTGGCGAATCGTGCTGCACGTTCCGGGCTGACCGCTCGTCGACCCTGCTCTATGTCGCAGAGGTGTGCTCGCGAGATACCAAGAACCTTCGAAAACGCTGCGAGGCTCTGTTGCTCTGTCTCGCGCAGACTTGCCAACGCGGCACCAAGCGTCAATGTTCCATCCATCAAGGACTCCAGGTACGGCATCGCTCCTCGCCGGATCACTCGCTTGGCTTTTTTAGTAGTCATGTTTGTTCACCTCCTCAACGTACACAGCGCAAACTGTGCCGTCCTTACGTTCCTGGTAAATGGCCCTGTACGCATCGGTGAGACGAATGGCTCGATATCCCTTCCATTCGCCTTTCAACCCATGGTCTCGGAATCCCGGGCATCAAGCGACGCGCAAGCGTTGTCGGATGCAACGCCGGGTTAGACGGCGACCAAAATCAGGAGCTTTCGGATCGTCTGCATGTCTGTCTAACGTACCACGCTATAGCCAGCGGGCGAAGCCCGTCCGCTTCATCGCCCAGTCGTCGTCAGAATCGGGGCAGCGGCCCCGTCGTATCGACGATCAAACCATTACCCAGCGCCGCAGACTTGGCGCCAAAATAATTCACGTTGAGGCCGAACACTCGGGCCAGACTCACGAGTAAGTGGTTGTGGGCGGGCCCTATCAAGACCGGAGGAGACCGATACGTGGTTGAAATATTCTGGCCGTAATGCAAATACCGGCCCGTTCGGACGCCCGTGTTTCGCCCCGCCACGATGACGGAATACCAGGGATAAATACTCAACTGGCGTCCGGCCATGCTGCTAAGCCAAACGACCACCGTGTTGTCGAGAAGCGTGCCGCCGTTCTCTGGAACCGCCGCCAGTGCAGCCACGATTCGAGCGAACTGCTTGCTCAGGAGGAGCTGGTACTTCAGAAAACATTCCGACGGACCGTCTGGATAGACACATCCCTGTACATCGAAGGTGAACTCTTGAGTTTGCGGTACCGGCACGCTGAGAGTTATGGTTCGAGTCCGGTCGCAACGAAACGCCTCTGCCACGATCGGAATGACTTGGTCAACGAACTTGCCCGGGTCTCCTACTGGAATCCGCGTGGGACTCGAACCTGGCGTACACCCGGGGAACGGAAAGAGCTTTTGAAAAACCTCGTCCGGCGCCTTGCCCCGCAGAATTGCTCCCTTCTCGTCGAAGGTCACGTCGCCACTCGTGTCGCCGATGGAAACCAACGGCAAGCCGCTGACCGAATGATTCGCCGACCCGATCTCGTAGTCCAGGGATGAATTAAGAGCGGGACTCTTGAGGTCTTGAGGGACACCGCCGGTCAGTGCTGCGAATGCAGCGACGTAGTTTATGTCGCCTGAAGTTGGAAAAGCGATGCGATGCGCAGCTGCAACCTGCAACGCGAGACCGTCGATGACGACAAGATTCGCTTTCCAGGTCACCAGCTGTTCGAGCACTGGGCTCCACGCAGGAGCGCCATCCACAAGGCTGCGCTCCCAGTCGTTCGCATCCGTCACTCCCGGCCATTTCATGGAAATATCTTCGGGAACGAAGCCAAACCTGCTTACGAATGTCAGCAAACGCTTCGGTGGAGAAGGCACGGCCGAATCGGTTTTCGCGTCCGTTCCAGAATCTACAACGTGGCTTCCTGCACTACCGCCGCTTGAACCAACGGTTCCCGCGGACAGCGTACCGCCGGTATTCGTTCCACCAGACTGCTCGGCTCCGGAGCCGCCGTTCAATCCTCCGGTGCCAGGATTCGAAGAGTCTCCGTCGATGACCAGGGATGACTTGTCGTCGCAGCCCGATAAAACCGCCATCGCAACAAAGGCGCAACACGCGACGCAATTGCGCGCTTGCCGCAGCGATACACCACCGGCACGAACTCGCCGAAAACGTCGATTCGCAAAAAAGTGGTGACTAGGCATCAGGAGTCGCCGCCCAACGAACGAGGGCGTCAAATAGTTTCCACGCGCTGGAGTTATTATTCAACACCACAGACGCATGGTCAAAGAAGAAGGCTCGTTTACCTGGAGCAGCGCCTCCCGACCAAAGTGTAACGCTTTTGTCGTACTTGTAGCTCGTCGCCTGGGTGGTCGAGCCGACGATGCGCGAAACCACGTGCGCCGCACCTCCGGGAACACCCCAATTAAGAAGACCCGAAGCGCTCAGTACGGCGGAGTTTCCATTCAGTCCCGCCTTCAGAATGACCGAGGACGCTCCACCTCCAGAAATCACGTTAACCGTCGTGCCGCTCGTCGTTCCCATGTTGGTACCAAAACCCGGACCGGTCATCCCCATCTGGTTCTGCAAATTGGGTTCCAAACACAATACGGGCGTCGCGACTCCGGTCAATTTCGTTCCAACGTTTCCTGACGATACCGACTCCGACACCACGACCAATGCCTTGCCCGTCGCATCCCCCGTGGCGAGCGCCGCATCGCTTACCGTGGTGATAGAGAAGTTGTGCGACGGTAGAGCTGTTTGACCGAAGTTTGACCCGGAAAGTTGATCGAACAATTTTTGGTCCGACGCCGAAAGTGGAATAGCCCCTACCACGAGAAGCAAACGAGGACGACAGGATTGACCATTCGAGCCCGAACAAACCCCCGACGCGCAATCCGAATTCGTACTGCAGAAGTATCCATCGGGGAGATTGAAGCAATGAGGTATCTGCGTGCCGTTATCGCAGTTCGTATACACTTGATCTGGGGCGTAACCGAAGAGGGCTGTTTTATCCCCCGTGCCACCTCCGCAGTCCATTCGGGCCTTGAAACCAAGAGCGCCATCGTTGCCATCTGCATTGTTGCTTTCGAGGCAATCGTTGCCTTCCCCACCGACCAAGAAACGATCAGCCCCGTTGAAGAGCGTGTTTGTAAAACGAATGTAGTCGTTGTCCGGCCCGCCATCGAGCATGCCGAACTCCCATCCGCTGAGCATCGTGTCAGTTCCGGCTCCACCCATCGCGAAAGAGCTTCCTTGAAAGCTCTGCTCGATGAAGTCATTTCCAGCGCCCCCGTCAAAGGTAATCGAGCGTCCGTTTCTCCACGACGAGACGCCCGAGTCGTCGGGATAGGAAACTCGTCGCCAATAGTATCCCGCACACCAAATCGAGTACGGCGGTTGGAAGACATCGTTTCCCGATCCAGTCCGTACGATTGTGTCGTCGATGAGACCACCGCTGAATACCGTTACCGCGCAAGACCCGTAGTATGGGCTTCCCGGTTGGATGTTCTTGAAGAAAATTCGTCCCACCTGAGTGGGTGCAAGCTGTTGTCCACCGGCATCAAATTGCTGCCATTGGCCTTGGACAGCGACAACGACCGCGTCGTTTTCAAACGGAGACGTGTACACGATGGACGCCAACGACGGGCCGACCGGAAGCGTCATTCCGCACATGACGATTGCCGAGAACAGCAGTCGCTTCATATTTGGTCTCCGTCATCGGTGATAATCGTTGCCTTGATCACGCGGGAAGGTGGCGTTTCTCGTAAGATCCGCGCGACTTCCGGCGGTGACAAAAAGCGTCTTTGAGTTCCGAATTCGACGGCCGTGCGACGCGCTTCTTCGATTGCCAGCGACTTCGGTTGGCCAATCTGTATCCAGGCATCGATCGCATCCCAACGAACGATGTCTTCCGACGGCGAATTCGCAAGTACGCAGTCGATGCCCACGATCGACGCAGCCTTCGGCAACGCGTTCATCAAATACGCGTACGTGGCGATTTCCAGAGGGGACGCAGTTGAGCAAGCTGCCTCAGAAAGTCGCGAACGCAAAACATCAAACGCGAATCCCTCCCGAGACAACGCTTCCCGTGCTCGCGGCTCAACCAACGATCTCGCCTTCAGCGGATCTTGCTGCGCGTTCGCCCTGACTTGCGCAACACAATCCGCGATGAAAGCGTCAACGAGACGAGAATCCGCGACCCGGGGTGCCGTCAACGCCAACGAACTGTTCTCTGTCTTTGCTGATTGCGGATCGCCAACCGCATCACATCCGCCAACAGCGGGAAGGAACACCAAAGTGCAATAAACGCCGAAAAAATTGTTCCGTAATCTGTTCACAGGAAGACCCTTTCAGCGGGAGACTAATGAAGCGGCTGAAATAGTCAACTTGATTTCAGGTGACGACCAGGTACTACGGTTACGTTAACAACTTTCCTTCAGACGACAGCGATCTTTTGATTGCAAATGTTAAGCAACTCCAATCGCTGTCCGAGTCCCATTAGACCAGGGTTTACTGGTTTACTGCGCGTGTGATGTCAACACCGAAACCGCATCACGCCGATCTCCTGTGCCCGGCCGCCCACCGAGTTCGCTTAGCGATGTCTTGCGTGACGACAAAACGGCTTCACCTCCCGAGGCTCAGGTCCACTGCAACGGCAGGTTATGCGGCCCCACATCCAAGGACTTCGCATATCGTGTCCACCTGTCAACGAGCGACGCGATCTCGGAAGCGAGCGGCGTAGTTTCACCTTCGCTTGAAACGGCGGCGGCCTCACCATCAAGCAGAAAACCGCAGACCTCTCGGACGTCCGCCAACGGCATCTGCACGAGGAACAGGTCGGAGTCAGCGCCCCCGGAGTGTAAAAGCGGCTTCTCGATCGGAGGCTCATTAAGGGTGCGTGCGAGCAAGAAAGAAACGGACGGAAGCTTCTTGCCAAGATGTCGGCACGTATCGGCCAGCTCAACTCGGCGGAAGACCCGCGGATCTTCTTGGAGCAGTTTGTACTCACTCGCTTCCATCGTCGACACCCGTTGTCCGCCCAACTCCAAAGCTCAGGCGCGAAGGGCCGGCAGAAAAGGTAGCCGGCACGAGCGGAGCTGCAACAGAGACGTCGGGCTGGATTCGCGCAGCCCTTCGTCGCCTGCCGAGCCCTGGTTGGGCGGCGAGCAGTGACCTGCACGTTCTCGATGGACTCTTCCAACTTCGGGATAGCGTCAAACGTCAGCGTGTTCCGGCTGCTACGATTTGAGCCCAAAGAGTAGATAGAGCTGATTGCAGCAGCGGATCGTCCGCCCGCGCGGATCGCTCATGCCCCTTTAGGATGGGAGCCACGAACGGTGACCCGCTGACCAAGTCGGCGGACATCGTAGTCAGCGTCTCGATCAAGGATGCTTGTGCGTGCTTCGCGACTCCGGATGCATTCAGCAGCGCCACCCGCTTTCCTGGAAATTCGGCACTGCCAACGAGCCAGTCTAACGCGTTCTTCAATGATCCCGGCACACCATGGGCATATTCAGGCGTAGAGATAAGGAGCACATCCGCGGCTCCGACTTCCGCTCGCAACGCGCGAACAGCGCCGGGGAGTCGGGGGTCGTCGAACCCCTCTCTGCCAACGTGAATGAGACAGCGTCCCCCCTCGGATTTAAAGAGCAGGGCGAGAACAGACGGTTCAATCATGAAAGCAATGGATGTACGCT
>JAYUPZ010000436.1:0-7086 GCA_043759805.1 Myxococcales bacterium
CTGGGTTGTAATGACTCTGGTTCTAGCTCTTCCACGGGAGACGGTAGTGCATCGGATGGTCTCTCGGGTGGTGGCGCCGCCAATGGCAGCGGCAATAACTCGGGTACGGGGACCGGCACCGGCGCGGGTTCCGGTACGGGCGGCTCGGGGGGCACCACGGTCGGCGATGCTTTGAGCGTATTGCCACCCGGCGCAACCTGCGAGATCGCCAATGCGCAGTGCGGCGACGGCAAAGACAACGACGGCGATCTCAAGGCGGATTCGCTTGATCCCGAGTGTACCGGACCCTGCGACAACGACGAAAGCACCTTTGCCACAGGCATCTCGGGCGACAACATCGACGCTTGCAAACAGGACTGCTTCTTCGATGGAAATTCAGGCCAAGGCGACGATGGTTGCGAATGGAATCTGAAGTGTGACCCGCAGAATCCCGGCGGTGCCCTTGCCAAGGCGTGCCCCTACGACAAGAACTACAAGAACTGTCCTACCACGCAGAGCAAGCGGTGCACCGACAACTGTCGTCGGGTGACGCCCAACGGTTGCGACTGCTTTGGTTGCTGCGCCATCCCTTCCGGTAACACGATTAAAAACGTGATCCTGCTTGGCGCTTGTACCGTGGACAAGCTAAACGATCCCAAGGTTTGCCCGCCGTGCACGCAGCAAACGGCCTGCATCAATACATGCGAAAAATGCGAGATCTGCATCGGCAAGCCCACCGTGCCGGCCGATTGCGCAGCGAATCCTGCAACCCCGGATGGCGGCGTTCCCGTCGTCGTAGCGGATGGCGGCATGACCCCCTATCCCGAACCGTATTGCGAGGCAAACATCACCTCTTGCGGCCTCGGTGGCGACGTTCCCTCAACTGGCTGTCCTGCGGGCCAGTACTGTACGACGGGCTGCTGTATCTTCCCGATCGACTAAGCGTGGGCCCAGTCAAGCATAACGCTTGACGATGGTCGCAACCTGTTCGGCATAACCCCCGCCGAACAGGTTGGCATGCACCATCAGCGGGTATAGCTGAAACAGCTCGATCCGTTCGTGGGCGCCTTCTGCAAGCGGTGTGTTCTCGCGGTAAGAGGCATAAACCCGCGAGCCGAAGCCGCCGAAGAGGCGCATCATCGCCAGATCCATTTCACGATGGCCGCCGTAGACCGCCGGATCGACGATCACCGGCGCTCCTGATTCGTCGCACAAATGGTTGCCGCCCCACAGATCGCCATGCAAACGTGCAGGTGGCTCGTCGGGGCCGCAGAGCTCCGGAAGGCGATTGCAAAGTGCGTCGTAGGCCGACCGACCCTCGGAGGTGGTGAGCCCCGCGTCCACCATTCGCTGCCACTGTGGTTGCAGTCGCCGCAGCCGATAGAATTCAGCCCAGGTATCGCCGTCGACCGTCCGGTTATCTTGCGGCTGGGTTCCGATGAAATTGTCACACGAATGGCCAAAGTGCGGCGCACCCGCCTGGTGCAGTGCCGCAAGACCGCGGCCGAGCAGTTCGTCAAAGTCGCGCGACGGCTTGCCCCGGGCAATGAACTCAAGCGCAAGAAATCCGGGACCGGCCGCATCGCCCGGCGCAACCGCGAGCACGAGCGGCACCCGCAAGATCCCGGGTTCGGCCAGCCACGCCAGTCCCTCGGCCTCGGTTGCAAAAAGCCCGGCCTCGGCACGGTCATTGCTTTTGACGAATATTTCGCTCCCGTCATCTAACATGGCGCGAAAGGCGTGGTGGATGTCACCACCCGTGACGGACTGCAACCGCGTTACTGTTTGACCGAGCGCCTGGCCGAGTGACTCGGAAAGGCTCACGCACCCAGTTCCCGTTTGACCTGCGCGAGCAATCCCTGACAGGATGCCAGACAAATATCGAAGACCGTCTCGAAGCCATCCTGATCGCCGTAGTACGGATCGGGAACGTCCTGATCCTTGCCAACGCCGGGTTCAAACGCGCGCAGGAAGTGGATGCGCCGTTTGCCTTCTGCACTTGGTGCCATCCGTTGCAGGTCGGCATGGTTGTTGTGATCAAGCGCCAGCAGGTAGTCAAATCGTACAAAGTCTTCGGGTGTGACAAGACGGCTTTTGCCTGACAACGGAATGCTTCGCGCGCGGCCAACCGCCTGGCTGCGCGGATCCGGTGGATGCCCAAGGTGCCAGGCACCCGTGCCCGCACTGTCAACCTCGATGCTTTCGGCAAGCATCGCCTCGGCGATGAGATGCCGCATGACAGCCTCTGCCGTTGGCGAACGACAGATATTGCCAAGGCACACAAAAAGCAGGCGTTTGCGTACAGCGCTCATGATTCGATGGGATGGCCAAGCAAGGTGGCCGACGTGGTTCCCGTGATCATCACGTCGAGCAACGAACCGGGCTGCACCCCCGGGCCTGCGGGAATGATCACCGAATGAAATCCGTCGGTACGCGCCAAATATTCTTGGTCGGAACGCTTCGACGTGTTTTCTACCAGCACGCGCAGCTGCTTGCCCACCTGCCGGGCCAGACGCTCACCGGAGATCTTGCGTTGCAGAGCGATGATGTCTTCAAGGCGCTGTTGCTTCACGTCGGCCGGCACATCGTCCGGGATCTTTTTGTACGCAACCGTGCCCTCGCGTTCGGAGTAGGCAAAGGTAAACGCGTTGTCGAATTGTATGCGGGCAATCGCCGCCAGCGAGTCCTGATGTTCGGCCTCGGTCTCGCCACAAAATCCGACCATCAGATCGGTCGTGATCACGATGTCGGGCATCGCCGTGCGCAAATCGTCCGCAAGACGTGCAAAGGTCGCAAAGTCGTAACCTCGCTTCATGCGCTGTAATACGGTATCGGAACCGGACTGTAGCGGCAGGTGCACGTGTTTGCAGATCTTCGGATGGCTCGCCATCGCGGCGATGACCTCGGGTGAAAAGTCGAGCGGGTAAGGCGAGGTGAAGCGCACGCGCTCAAGTCCATCGATGCTGGCAACCGCCAACAAAAGCTCGGCAAAGGTCACGTCCTCGTAGCGATACGAATTGACGGTTTGGCCGAGCAGTTGCACCTCGCGGTAGCCGGCCTCGGCCATGGCGCGGGCCTGGCGCAAGATCTCGCGCGGTGGGGTGCCGTGTTCGCGCCCGCGTGTGTAAGGCACGACGCAGAAGGTACAGAACTTGTCGCAGCCGCGTTGAATGCTGATGTGTCCGGTCACGCCGCCCGTCATCTCACGGGATGGATCAAGGCCCTCGTAGGTCTCGTGTCGGTCGAGCTTGGTATCAAGCGTGGGCTGGCGATCGGCGCGCAAATTCTCGATGTGTTCGGGCAGGCGACGGTACGCATCGGGTCCAAGCACGAGATCCACATAAGGCGCGCGCTCGTGGATGATTTCCTTCAGATGTTCGGCCATGCACCCGGTGACGCCAATGATCGCTCCGCGGCGTTTGCGATGATGGGCAAGCGCGCTTACCCGGGCAAAGACCTTCTCTTCTGCTTTCTCGCGGATGGCACAGGTGTTGAGCAGGATGAGATCGGCATTGTCTGGTGACTCGGTTCGCACGTAGCCGCCGCGCCCAAGCAGACCGAGCACCATTTCGCTGTCGGCCACGTTCATCTGGCACCCGTAGGTCTCGATGTACACGCGTTGTGCCGACAGATCTGCCACGACCGGTGTTTCGGCAGCCTGGCTGGGTACCTTTGCCTCACCGGGTCGGCGCAGGGTGACGAGATCGCTCATGAGACGGGCGGTATAGCAACAAGCGGACGCATCCGCGTGTTGCCCTGCGTTGAGGGTCAGGTGGAGCGCGCGGCTGCGTATTTACCGACGAACGGATTGTCTTCCCGTTCCATACCGATGGTGCTGTGATCGCCGTGGCCTGGGATGATCAGGGTCGACTCGGGTAGATCGAAGATCGGGCCCCGGATTGACCGGGAAAGTTCCGCAAACGAGCCACCCCAGAGGTCGGTTCGGCCCACCGAGCCCGCAAACAAGGTGTCCCCCGAGAAAAGCACGGGCCGTTCGTCGCCGTGTTCAAGGAAAAGACAAATCGACCCCGGGGTATGTCCGGGGGTGTGAATGACGCGTGCCTCGCGTTGACCGAAGCGCAACACCTCGCCGCCCTGCAAGGGATGGGAAAACGTACCGGGTGCAACGGGTGGCAAGCCAAACATCGCCGCCTGCATCGCCACGTTTTCAAATAACCAGCGATCGGCCTCATGCAATGCCGTGTCAGCCTTGGTTTCCTTGGCCACTGCATCGGTCGCCATCACGTGATCAAAGTGCGCATGCGTGTGCACCAACTTGATGGCGGTCACCCCCATGGCCTGTAGTCGTGCTACGATACGCGGAGCCTCGTCACCGGGGTCCACCACGAGGCCTTCGTGGGTTGCTGGACAGGCCACGATGGTGCAGTTGCAGCCCAGCCTCCCGACCGGAAAGCTCTCGATGACCAGGTTGCTTTGCGCGAGCTTCACGCGTGGAAGTTAATACGGGTCAGAGTCGATGTCAGCGGGTAGGGGGTGGTTTTGACGCATGGATGCATGTATTCTTCCGATGCTCCTATGCATCAAAACGCGTTGCATCATTACACCCTTGGGGAGTATGTTGAACTTGAGGATTCGTCGATTGTTCGGCACGAATTTCTCGATGGGTCGATTTACGCGATGGCGGGGGGGACGCCCGAACATGCGGCAATGGCTGGAGCCATCATGGCGATGCTTGGTTCGCAGATGAACGGATGCCGTGTCTATAGCTCCGATCTCAGGGTCCGCGTGTTGGCGACAGGTTTGGCCACCTACCCGGACGTGACTGTGGTGTGTGGGCCGTCGGAGCGCGATCCCGAAAGTAACTCACACGTCACCAATCCGACGATGCTGGTCGAGGTGCTTAGCAACGCCACACAAGATTACGATCGTGGTGAAAAGCTCGATCATTACAAAAAGATTCCGTCGCTGAAATCGGTGGTACTTGTCGACCATACGAAGCCTGCGGTGGTTGTCTGGACACGGTCGCAGGGCGATGTCTGGAACAATGAGGCTTACGGCCCTGGCGCAATGATCGCTTTTGACAGCGTTGGAGCACAAGTCAGTCTCGACGCAATCTACGCCGCCGCGAAGAACGCCTGATTGCCTTGTCCGCTCAGCTGGCGTTGCTTCCCGGGGTTAACGGTGTGTCCGGCAGCGTTAGATTTATCGGATCCGCAGCGGGATGCCGCTCACCATCAGCGTGACGGTTTCGGCGTTGGTGGCGAGCATCTGATTGGCGCTCGTGCACAAACGCATCACACGCGCCTTATCCTCGTTCGATGGCACATCTGCAAGGCCAAACTCCTGTGTTACCAACACCACCGGCACGCTGGCGCGATACAGCCGGTCGGCGAGTTCCTCGGCGTGGGCCAACAGTTGTGCATCTGACTGGCTGGCGTTGTTTTGGATGTGTGCCGCATACCAGTGCGGAAAGCCATCGAGGACAATCGAGCCGTAGCGTTCAATTGTGTGACTTTTCAACCATTGCACGAGATCGCGCGGCATGGGCTCGCTTGCCCATGTGGCATCGCCCACGTTTTTGTGGCGTTCAATGCGCTTGGTTATCGAATCGTCGGGTTCGACGCCGCTTGAGACATAACCCCAGGGCGGCGCACCCAACTCGCTCGCCTTTCGTAGCGCGTAGTTGGAACGCCCGGACCGATACCCACCTGTGACGAATGCGTACATGAAAAAAGGGGCGACGCTGGTTGGCGCCGCCCCTTTAGATTACCACGATTGTGGCGATCGTTTATCGAGGAACTCTAGCTGCAGCCCGAAGTCGTGCCGCAGGTAATACACTTGTGACAGCTGCCGTTTGGGATCATGATGTCGCCACATTCGGGGCAGGTCGGTGCCTCGCTGCGGGCGATGAAGCCGAACTTTGGCCGTGCCTCGATCTTGGAATCCGAGATGTCCACGATCTCGACCTTGGGTATGGTCTTTGCAACCGGTGAGGATTGCGGCGGAACCGGGGTCGTCGCCCGAATTCGTGCATTTTCTGCGGCCGGAGCTGCAGCGGCTGCGGCCGACACCGGGGCATCGACCGTACCTTCGTCGCGAAGGAACTTAACTTCCAACCAACGGAAGATGTAGTCCATGATCGAACCCGCGCGAGGAATCTCAGGGTTGCCGGTAAAGCCCGAGGGCTCGAACCGGGTTCGTGAGAACTTGTCGCACAGGAGGCGCAACGAGACACCGTGTTGCAGGGCGAGTGAGATGGCCGTTGCAAACGAATCCATGAGACCCGAGATGGTCGATCCTTCTTTCGCCATGCGAATGAAGATTTCACCCGGGGTGCCCTCGTCGTAAAGACCAACGTGGATGTAACCCTCATGTCCTGCGACCGAGAACTTGTGTGTGAGGCTCTTGCGCTCGTCAGGCAGCCTGCGGCGTGCGACGAACTTTTCGGCCTTGGCTTCCTGTGCCTGTTTTGCGAGGCCCGGATCCACCTTGCTGGTCGAAAGTGGCTGGGTGCGCTTGCAACCATCGCGGTAGATGGCAACGGCCTTGAGCCCCATCTTCCACGACTCCATGTAGGCTTCTTCCACGTCTTGCACGGTCGCATCCGAGGGCAGATTGACCGTCTTCGAGATGGCGCCCGAGATGAACGGCTGTGCAGCTGCCATCATGCGAACGTGACCCATATAGTGGATCGAGCGGGTGCCATTTGATGCACGGAAGGCGCAATCGAATACCGGCAAGTGCTCGGACAAAAGGCCCGGGGCGCCCTCGATCGTTTCTTCGCGATCGATGTAGTCGATGATGGCCTTGCGCTGATCGTCGTCGTAACCGAGGGCGATAAGTGCCTCCTCGGTCGTGTTGTTGACGATCTTGATCATGCCACCGCCAACCAGGCGCTTGTACTTGATGAGCGCGATGTCGGGCTCGATCCCTGTCGTGTCACAATCCATCATGAAGCCGATGGTTCCGGTTGGGGCCAGCACGGTAGCCTGTCCGTTGCGGAAGCCATGGTCGGAGCCGATGGCGACCGTTTGATCCCAGGATTCGCGAGCGGCCTCGAGCAGATCGGCCGGAACGTATTTTGCCTCGATGCGATCCACCTGCTGGCGGTGCTTCTTCATCACGCTCAAAAACGGTTGCTCGTTT
>JAYUPZ010000437.1:0-7084 GCA_043759805.1 Myxococcales bacterium
CTGATGTACAATCGGGCGATGGCCGAGATGGACAAATTCCGGGTGCGCGCTTTTGAACGGTTGACCGAGTTTCTCCCGCGGGCCATGGCGGATGCAGTGCTTGACGATGGCGAGCGCCAGGAGCTGATGGGGATGCTTTCGAGCGGGGTACTCACCCGGGACGACGTTCAAACAGTCTTTCGAGATTTTTTGAACGGCTTGCATTTCGAGATCACCATCGACGGCATCGTCACGGATGAGGAGCGCGAACGTTTGCGTTCAGTCGTGGCTGCACTTCGCCTTCCGACAGCTTTCATTCCGGACGAGATCCACGCCCTGTTGGCGCCGTGAAACCACGAACTACGACAATCGTAGTACTTTAGGGGGGCCCGAAAGGGTTATTCTAGGCGGGATCGGGCGACGTGTCGCAAACTAGAGACCTTGCGTTCAAGACGGGAATGGTTCCAAAGGGTTGTGGCAATTTGTCCCAAGTCAAAACGTGACACAACGAGCCTTGGATTGGCGTCGATTGTGCCTGCCTTGAAACCGCTTTCATGGTCCGTTTAGGTAGTCCCATTCGTTGGACGTACGGCATACAGTAATCGGGTATCCGCAGCGACCAACCGGATTCGAAACGCCGAACAAGGAGCAGGACGATGAGCACCGTGGACCTTGATAGCCTGGAAATCGCAGAGCCCGTTTCGGGCCGACGCCGACGTTTCACCGTGGCCGAAAAGCGACGCTTCCTATCCGAGGCGTCGCGCCCGGGGGAAACCGTTTCTTCGGTAGGTCGACGATACGGCCTCTCGGTCAGTCTTTTGTTTCGCTGGCGCCGCCAGATCGAAGGGGCGAATGCACGTCGTACCGCCAATCGACAAGGTACCGAGTCCGACCAAAGCGAGGTGGAGTCGCTGCGCGCATTGGTCGTTACGTTGCAGCAAAAGCTCACGCAAAATTCACAGGAGATGGATCTGATGCGTAGGCGCACAGGTGCGCCGGACGCCGCGATCGGTTCCAAGGTGCAGCGCCTCGGCGGTTCTGTTGCCCGTGACGGCGAAGCTTAATTTAGCGGCGTGACAGGATCGCGTTGCGAGCGAGTTCATCGCAACGCTCGTTTTCAGGAACACCTGCGTGACCGGGAACCTTTTGAAATTTGAGGTTTCCGAATTGTGATACGGATGACCGGATCCGAGCGACGACTTCTTGGTTTGCCTTGGCTTTCCAACCCTGGCTGAGTAAACCAATGCTGTAACTCGAATCACTGTAAACGGTAATTCGAGTGGACTTGTCCTTGCCGATCCCCGGAAACGCGTTTTCGGTTAGTTCCAGGCCGCGCTCAATCGCGACGAGCTCTGCGATGTTGTTGGTACCGTGGCCGAGAAACTCGCCGTGTTCAATGCGCTGATTGTCGACGAGGATGACGACGCCTATCGCCATGGGGCCGGGATTGCCGGTGCAGGCTCCGTCCGTCCACACGGCGATTTGCTTCACTCCTGGCGTGGCATCGACCACGGGGGCTGCAGCCGTCTTCTTTTCAGGCGACGGAGATTTTGCCGGCAGGGGTGTGGTTGTGGTGCGAACAGTGGCTTTCGGATCTTCACCCTCGATCTCGCCGAGATTTGACGGATGGGGGCGATAGCTGCGCGGATCCTCCGGTCGGTAACGCATCTCGGCCCGACCGTCCGCGTCCAGAAAAAGCTGGCCGATTTCGTTGATGCGAACCCATACAAGCGCGTCCTTGAACTTGCGTCGGGACCAATTCATGGGAGTCGACTTCGGCAAAAGGAACAATAAGGGCAAGGCATGGGTCGCAAAGAGCTGAGGAGAATATAGAGGTCGGGCGGCGGCCTGTTAAGATCACAATCCGTCAAAGATGGTGCATCGGTCGAAATTGTTGTGTTCGCTTGCGGTCCTCGCTCTCGGCGTTTCTTGTCGCGGCCGCAAACCGTCGTCCTCCGAAGCCCCGGCGCCCTTTGCCTCCCTGCAAGCGCCAATTTCCATTGTGCCCCTTGAGTCACAGACGGTCGGCGCAATTGACTTTTCGCAGTTCCGCTCCTCGCCACACTGGCAGAGATTACGGCAGATCGCGCAGACCGATGCCGGCGACAAAAAATTGATTGCAGATCTGGCAGAGCGGACGGGCATGGATCCGCTTGTCGACGTTGATCGCCTCACGGCAGCCTTTCCGCGCGACGCCCGTGAAAAGGGGGCATTCGTGTTGGTGATTGAAGGCAAACATTTCGACGAAAAGCGCCTGGTCGCCTATGCGCGCGACGAAGCGAAACTGCAGGGACTCGATGTTGTGCAGCAAGCATTCGCAGGTCGCGTTCTGTGGACCGGAAGCCATCGTCCGGGAGCCGTGGAAGGTTTTTTCGAGAATGAGGGACGTTTCATCATCGGAGGGGGAGGTTGGGCGCGCCGCTGCGCGGAGTTGCTTTCGCTCCGCCTTTCGACCACGGTCACAGGGTCAACGTCCCCTTCACCAGTCGGTGCGGACTCGCACGTCGAGCTTGGCAATCTCGCCCTGCGCCTCCGGGGAAAACGTGATACGGATCCGGCCATCTGGTTCGCGTCGCTTGTGCCCGGCGACCTTCGACCTGCCCTTGCTCAAGCCGTGGGTGAATTGGGCGACGACACGGATACGGTCGGCCCGGCAGCTTCTGCGCAACGCTGGGGTTTTGCTCTTTTTTTAAAGCCCGAGTTGAGTGCGCATCTACGAATCGAACTGAGCAATGCCAGAGATGCCGAGCGATTGGCAGCACGTTTTTTGACCTTTGCGCGCTCGGCAAAGGTCAGTCCGAAAACACTTTTGCTTGGCTTGACGAGCTATCTCGACGCCGTCACGATCGTGTCGCACGGGCCCAACGTTGACGTTCAGATCAAGCTCGCCAACGCGCAGGTCGTGTCGCTCCTGGAACGACTCGCGACCCTGCTAGGCAACCGCGCTACTTCACGGTCGGCGGGCGCGTCCCGTTAAAGGTTTGAACGGTCCTGCAGTTGATTTTTTCCGCACAATCGGAACCGGTAGCCTGGTAGGACCAGGTGATTTCGCCGGATAGGGTGTCGCGATCGAGATCCGCGACGACGGCGATTTGGGGCGCGAACTGACAATTCCCTTCGGTCCTGGCATTGCCGGAGCCGATCGCGTTGATGCTATTGCCCGTCACGGTGCCGAGAAAGGTGTTCGGCAATTGTGCGAGTGCGAGAAGCCCCGCCACAACGGGGTTGGTGACCGTGACCGTCACCTTGTCCGGATTGGTCTTGATATCCTGAGTGAAGGTAATGTCGATTTCGCCCTGGTTACCGACCGCAAGTCCATCGATCATGCAGGCGTTACCGGCCACGATGGTTTGCAACTTGTAGGTGCCATTGACATCGACGGCACCCTTGCCATCGCCGCACGCCGAGGCGACACCAAGGAGGAGGAAAAGGCCGAATTGAGGAAAGCGTTTCATGAGTTGGGACATATTGCCGCATTTTTCGGGTTTTGCGCTAGATTCTGCTGCGTTGTCACGATCCCGAGCGATATGCGTCGGCGTTTTTTCCGTTTGCTTGGCGGCATGCAACGGCGGAGGAGGAGATGCGTTGACGCCGCAAGGTCGGTTCCCCACCGATCCCGGTGCCGCCGCCATGTATTGCCTCACCGATCTCGATTGTCCTGTCGATTCGGCCTGTATGCCGAGCCATTCGGATCTGCTGGTACCGGGAGGCACCTGCCTTCCTCGAATGCACGGAGGAGGTCGGTGTACGGCTTTCGCCGATGCGACTTGGGAGTGTGGACCAGGCCTCATTTGCGCGGGCAAGGAACAAACCTGTTTGCCAACTGCGGTCGCGGGCGGATCGTGCGTCGCGGCTGCGTGTGCGCCTGGGTTGGTTTGCGGTCGGGCCGATGACGACTGGCGTTGCGTTTTACCGGGAGTCAAGGGCGGCGCCTGTCGAAACGTTTCGCCTCGTTGTGATACGGGTCTGGGTTGCCTTTCCGGGGCGGCCACCTGTGCACCGATTGGCAAGGACAACATCTGCTTCGATGGCCTCCGCAGTTTCGGATGTCCCGACGACAAGGTGTGTCCACATCAAGTGAACGATAGGGGCAGCGAGCGCGCCCGTTGCGCCCCGCCGGGATCACCCGGCGGAACTTGCGGTGATCCAGCGCTTGGGCGTCCCGAATGTGCCAACGGGCTTGCCTGTGTAAAGCGCACCTGCAGTTCGACGTTCACGTTGCCGCATCAGACCTGTGTGGACGCGCCCGGACATGCGCCTTGCATTGATGGAACCCAGTGCGTGGGGGGCGTGTGCATCGTGCTTGGCCGCGAGGGTACCCTCTGCCGATCGCGGGATTTGTTTTCATCCCAGTGTGATCCGGGACTGGAGTGCGACCTGGGCGATTCGACGTGTCACACGCGTCTGCCGCTTGGTATCGCCTGCGACGTGCGCGACCCGGATGCGCCGCGCTGCCTTGTCGGGGCAAGTTGTGTTCGGGCCGGCGATGCCAACGTTTGTGTGCAGGACGGCATTCGCGGCGGTCGATGCTTGCAGGGATCGTCGAGTTGCAACACGGGTTTGGTTTGTGCCCGCGCCCGCGACGGTGGCAGCCGTTGCGAATCTGGATTTGCACCAGACACCGCCTGTTCGATCGAGCGAGAGCCCTACGAACCTTGCATCGCGGGTTACCACTGCAGTTTGGTCTCAAGCCGATGTGCCCCCGATGGCGCGCCCGGCAGCGTTTGTTCCGCGGGCGGCGTCTGTGCTACGGGAACCTTGTGCGCGAACAACGGTCGAGCGGACTACTGTTTTCCCTTGCCAGCGGTTATCGCCGACGGTGTGCCCTGTGACAATCATCCCACGGTTTACCAGCGCGAAAACCGCTGTCCGGATGGTCTTTCATGCATCGACAAAGAATGTCGACCAAAGGGGGCACAGGGTGCGCAATGTCGTCCATTGATGTCCAATCCATTGTTGACGGGCCGTTGTGATACGACTCTGAGTTGCGTCGCCGACCGTTGCGTTCCCGGTCAACCGCCTGGTTCCGCCTGTGCTCCGGGTGGGGACGGTCAGTGCGCCGCTCCTGCTTTGTGTGCGGGAACGGGGCAGGGGCAGGGGATCTGTACTGCGGTTTCGGGATACACGTTGGCAATGCATCCGAAATCCGTTCCGGTGGATGCTTGCCGCAATGGAAAAGCGGTTTCGCTCTTGCCGGCGAGGGAGACAGATCTGGCGGCGCGCGATGAGGGGTACGGTCGCGTTCCGCTGCCCTTTCGGTTTTCGTTTTTTGGGGAGAGCCACGATTCCATCGCGGTGTCCCCGAATGGATTGCTCGGTTTTGTGTCGGCGAGCGAGCGACTTGGACCCGGATCCGGAGGGGCCGGGGCATTACCCGTGGCGATTGCTCCGGCGCTGATGGCCGTTTTTTGGGATGACCTTGCGATGACCGACGACGCGGCCCTTTGCACCGAGGCCGATGCGATTGCCCGGACGTTCACCATCACCTGGCGAAATCTGTCCCGTTACGGCCGTGCAAGTACGCGGCTCACCTTCAGTGCGACGCTCCATGCCACCGGGGAGATCGACTATTCGTACGATGATCTCTGGGGTGTTGGTTCCGATGGGGCCTTCGCGAGCGGTCTACGGGCATCGATTGGGCTCCAGGCGCCCGGGGGAGCCGTATCCATTGCCCATGTGGGAGCTGCCCCCATGCGAACACACATCCGTTTTGCGCCTCGGCGTTAGCGAGGTTTAATCCTAAACCCGTGATAGGATGGGGATCTTCTTATCTCAGGATGGCTTCCACCACTGTCGGCTTTTCGGCCACGGACCACCCAGGCAAACTGGGTCGATATGAAATTGTCCGACGTCTAGCGATGGGTGGAATGGCGGAGATATATCTTGCTCGAACGGGCGAGATTGAAGGTTTCAAAACGCTGGTGGTCTGTAAACGCATCCTGCCGCATCTGGCAGAGGACGAGCAGTTCATCAACATGTTCCTCGACGAGGCCCGTATCGCCTCGGCCTTTCAGCATCCCAACGTCATACGCATCAACGAAGTCGGAAAAAGTGGCGAGGAGTACTACATCGCCATGGAACTCGTCCACGGCGAGGCCCTGTCGACCGTGCTGAAATTGATTTCCAATCAGAGTCGTCGGGTTAAACCTCGGCTTGCCGCGTATATCGCCTCTCAGGCTGCAGCGGGATTGCACTACGCGCACACGGTTACCTCACACGCCGGTGAACATCTGGGCGTCGTCCACCGCGATGTTTCACCGCAAAACGTCCTCGTGTCGTTCGAAGGCGCCGTGAAGGTGATCGATTTCGGTGTGGCACGTGCTTTGAACCGTGTTACACAAACGCAGCTCGGAAGTCGCAAGGGAAAAGTAGGTTATTTTTCGCCGGAGCAGGCCGTCGGAAAGCCCGTGGACGCGCGTACCGACGTGTTTGCGCTTGGGATTGTGCTCTGGGAGACAGCGTGTGGCCGCCGTTTGTTCGCGCGAGACAATGAGATGCAGACCTACAAGGCATTGGTGGAGGACGCATACCCTCCGCCTTCGAGTTTCGTGCCGGAGATCCCGCGCGAGCTTGAGCTCATCATCATGAAGGCGCTTGAAAGAGATCCCGACAAGCGCTTCGAGTCGGCACTTGCCTTTCAACAAGCGCTTGAGCGTTTCATCCTGCGTTCGGGCGAAGGTCGACCGATGGGGGTGGCTGAGCTCGCACGCTTCATGAAGGAGACATTGAGCGAGGCCCACGAAAAGTGGAATGCCATGATCAAGGTTGCCCTTGAAACTGATCCCACCCCGGGTTTTTTTTCGCGGCAGGCAACTCCGTCGCCGCCCCGTCCGCTATCGGGTGCGACCCTCGCAACAAGCGATCTAAAACATGCCTTTCGTACGCCCTGGCAACGGTTCTGGCGCGATCGCCTGGCATTTTTGCACCGACCGGTGACGCCGCTGGCGGCGCTGGGCATTGGCGGTGGCGTCCTTGCTCTCGGCATTGGAGGGTTTGTCCTCGTTTCCAATTATCTCGAACGGAACGCAGTAAAAACGCCTGCCTCCCAAACGACCGTGGAGAAGAGGGCAAGTGTTGCGCCGGTGGTCACGCAGGTCGTTTCGGA
>JAYUPZ010000438.1:0-15189 GCA_043759805.1 Myxococcales bacterium
CAATTGCAAGGCCTACCAACCCGTCCTCGATGAATCGGAAAACGACAGCAGCGCCGAGATGCGCGGCTCGATCCGTGCGCAGTGCGAAACAAAGATCGCGCGCTTGCTAGAAGAAGACAAGGTCACGGTCCCCTGAGCCAGCCTAGGCCGTCTGGCGAACGATGAGCTCAGGCGCCACCGTCACGACACCGGAGCCACGGCTCGCAGGATTTACTATCAACTCGAGAACCGCCTCGGCATAAGCCTCGTGGTTCTGATCAATGGTGGTTACAGCGGGATCCACAATTGCCGAAACGTCCAAATTGTCGTACCCGGTGACTGCAACGTCGTCTGGAACCGAAAGGCCGCGCGCCTTCAATGCTTGCACAAGGCCCACCGCCCACAGATCGTTCGAGCACATAATCGCATCACATTTTTCCCGATCAATCAGGTGTCGCAAGGCTTGTTCGATTCCCGGCGGTGTTGGTTGTTGGGATCGCGGTTCGGGATAAAATAGCAAGCGCTCGCTCACCGCCAACCCGGACTCGCGCAAGGCTTGTTCGTAACCCGATCGGCGCACATCGCCCATTTCATCGTCCGGACTCCAAAACTCCCAGCCAATGCGCTTGCATCCACGTTCGATCAAACGCCTGGCGAGCAAATACGATCCCTGCCGCCCGTCGACGCGCACGCACATCCCCCCCTGCACCATCGCCTTGCCGTGAAACACCACGTTGGACGTATCCGCGAACAGGGGTTGCAAGGTTTTTTCGTAGCCGCGAATCAAATCGAAGAGACAGACAAGGCCTTCAATTCCCCTCGAACCGAAGTCGTGCAAATACGCTGCCATCACCTCGGGATCTTGATGCACCTGTCCGATCATCAACCGAAATCCGCGGGCGCTGGCCTTGCGCTCAAGTGCGGCCAGCCGTTGATACATGACGGGAATGTTGACCGTGTCGAGGATGACGCCAAGGGTTTTGGACCGAATGCCCTTGAGTTGTTGCGCAATACGATTGGGTCGGTAGTTCATCGCGTGCGCGATCTCCAACACACGGGCTCGGGTGTCCGCGCCCACCCGCACGGATACGCCGCCGCTCTGGTTCAGCACCTGAGCTGCGGTTGCCCGAGAGACGCCTGCACGGGCGGCAACGTCCACGAGGCGGGTTACTTTTTCGGGAGGCGACACAACAATCCAGACTACCCCAATGCCTCGTGACATCAAGTCCCTTGTTTCTTTTGCTCGGATGGCGGTAGGCTTGGACGCAAACATGCTGCTCACTTTCCCCGGATTTTTCGATCTTCAGGTCAATGGCTTTGGCGGCGTCGATTTCAACACGCCCGATTGTTCCGCCGAGCAAATCGCCAGGGCCGTCGCGGCGATTCGTAGCACAGGCGTAACACGATACCTTCCCACATTCATCACCTCGACCTTCAAGCATTTTTCCGCCTGCGTGAAACCCTTCGTAGGCGATCGCAGCCCAGAGAATGCAGGCTTCCACATGGAGGGACCCTACATCAATCCCAATGACGGACCCCGCGGTGCGCATCCCCGCGACGCCGTCGTGGACGCCTCGGTCGACGATTTCCTCCGCCGCCAGGAGGCGTCCGACGGTCGCATCAAACTTGTGACCCTTGCCCCCGAAGTTCCGGGCGCCATCCCCTTAATTCAGTATCTCGCGGAACACCAGATCGCGGTTGCGATTGGCCACTCCGATGCAACCGCACAACAGATCCGGGAGGCCGTGGCCGCGGGTGCCACGTTGTCCACGCACCTTGGCAACGGGTCGGCACGCGTGCTGCCGAAGCACGATAATCTCATCATGGAACAGCTTGCGGCCGACGGCCTGTGCGCAACATTTATTGTGGATGGACATCATTTGCCGGCCGCCAGCGTCAAGGTGATGGTGCGTGCCAAAACGCCCTTGCGTTCGTTGCTTGTCACCGACGCGGTTGCCCCCGCGGGTTGTGCGCCCGGCCGCTATACCCTTGGCAATGAGATGATCGAACTCGACGAAACGGGTCGAGTTTCACAGCCAGGCAAATGGCATTTGGCGGGCTCGGCCCTGAAGATGAACGACGCGGTCGCCAATACCGTGAAGTTCACGGGGTTGCCGATTGAAGATGTGCTACCGATGGCGTCGACGCGCGCTGCGCAGGCGGTCGGCTGCAAGGCATCGGGAACGGTTAGTGCAACGTGGGATCCGTTGCATCACACGCTGTCGATCGAGAGCGTCGTAGGCTGACCGGGACCCACTACTTGGACGGACAGCCGATGGGCTTGTTGGATACCGCGATGTCGTCCATCCACATGACCGTCCCCGGATTGGCGTGCCACGTTTTGGGTCCGAAGGCGACCTTCGTGATCTTCGGAATATACAGCTTGCCCTTCGCGGGGTCGTTTCCGGGAAGGCATTTGCCTGTGCCGAATGAGGCCGCAGCGTCACGAACCTCCATCAAGATGTCGGGCTTGCCGTCGTACAACACATCGAGTGAGTTGGTCACCGCATCGATTTGCATTTCAACGCATTGCCAGCGGCCCGCGCGAATCGTTCCTTCTCCGCTCACGGTGCAATCGGCGTAGGTACCACCGCCACCCGCACCGTACAGGATCATGTTTTTCGCATCGCCCCAACCACCGGTGGCGAAAAAGATCCCGGTTAGCGGACCCTCGCTGCCTCCTTCGGCATGCAGGTAGTTCCAGTGCAACGAAGCCGCCTTCGGCTGTGTCTCGAAATACACCATGGCCCGCATATAAAGCTTATCGGCAGGCAAAAAACCATTGCCCCGGTGATCCATCCGCGATTCAGGGCCGATGGTTACCCTTACAGCCTTCGTTCCCGAGTATGCCTGTGCTGTCTCGACCGAAAGGCTACCGCGGAAGTTTGTAAACTGTCCTCCCGGTTTCGAGCCGGGCCCGTAGGATTCAAAATTGTCGCAGTTCGGGTCCATTGCACATGGCAGGCCCAAACCAGGAATCGTTCCACTGGTGCCGCCCGTCACGGCTACTGTGCCACCCGCCCCCCCGATCTTACCGCCGGTCGCAGTCGTTCCGCCGCTGCCCGTCGACTTGCTGCCACCGCTACCACCGGTCGCACCTCCGGGGGTGCCGCCGGTTGTACCGACATCCCCGCCTACCGGGACTTCGCCGCCCGCCGCACCACCCGCACCATTACCCGCCGCCTCACCACCCGAACCAGAACCACCCTCGCCCGCCGTGTTCCCCCTTTTCCCACCCTTACCCCCCTGATCGGATCCACCCGAGCACGCCCCAAACAGGATTCCTGCCAATGCTAATTTCGTAAAACTTCCGGAAACACGCATTTCGATACTCCTGTTTGAAGGCGATCTGGGTCGAGTCGTACGTATGACTATTCGAGCAACTGGGCAGCAGTCAGCAGTTCGATACCGGTGATCGAGAAGGTCACTGCAGCGCCGCTCGAAGAATGAAGCATGTCAACACGACCTACCTTCTTGAAGTCGAGGCCGTTAACTGCCGCGGCCGCCATCATGTCGTCGAACGGAATGGTGTACTTCGTCCATCCGGCGGTCAGAATTGTTTTCAGAATGGCGATGTTCGGCTCACACGCAGCGCCGGTCGGATCGATGCAGGTGCCCTTCATGCTGGTTGGATCGGTGGGAGCGGATGGCCACTGGCCTGCAGCGTAAAGGATGTTGTTGAACTGCGCGCCCTTGAGGTTTGGAACTGCGGGGAAAGCTGCTTTCGCCCAGTATCGGAAGCCTTTGTAAGGACTGGCATCGAACCAGTTCCACTGGCTGGCCGACTCGTTTACGCGGAAATTGAAACCGTAGATGACGTTCGCAAAGGCGGGAATGGCCGGGTTCACCGACTCCAGTGCGTATTTTGTTCCGGTTGGAAGGGCCGGATCGTTCACAGCGACAATGTTCACCGTGCCAGCGGTACCGTTGGCGGTGACATAGGTGTAGCCGGGGGTTGCGTCGCCCGGTACCAGCGTCTCGAAGGTCATGGTCTTGCCCGAGAAAATCGCCACGCCTGCAGTGGCTGGAACCGAGGTCCCACCCGTGCTCGTTCCACCGGCTCCACCGGTTGCCTTGCCACCGGTTCCGCCTGTTACAGCAGTTCCGCCCGTGCCACCCGACGCGCCACCTGTGCCGCCGCTCGTTCCACCAGTCTTCGACCCACTGGTTCCGCCCGTCTTGCCGGACGTTCCACCGGTCTTGCCAGAAGTTCCACCGGTCTTACCCGTGCCGCCACCCTTGCCACCGGTCTTATCGCCTGAGCCTCCCTCACCCGAATCGCCGCCGCCAGACGAACAGGCGATTGCGCCTCCGCCCAGAGTTGCCGCAAATAAATAGACCCACGCTGTAGAAGATAATTTCATTACCGATGCTCCTTGTTCCTGTGTGACGACGGATCGAAGCCGAATGGCTCAAACCCGGACGATTTGTGAACCCTTGGTACGCCTCGACTCGTCCCACGGGAACCCAGCCGGGAACAATGAACAAGATTCCGCCAGAAAACAAGCAATCAATCAAAATCAGCGACCGTGTGGTATCAACGACACCCCAACCCATCGCGTCAACCGTTAACGAACGCTAATTGCGGGCACTGCGCGCAGCCGTCTCACTGCGACGCCAGGCCGCGACCTGAGGATCTTTGGGGAATCGCCGCACCAGTTCCGCCCAAACAGCGGCAGCCTCGTCATACGATTGAGCCGCTTCAAGCTTTTTTGCGCGGGCGAGAAGCTCCGCTCGCGACAGCGCGCCTCCCTTTGATTTCTCCTCGTCCCGTTCTTGCGCCACCGACTCAACTGCGCCCGAGGCCTCTGAATTCGCTTGAACATTCATCGAAGGCTTTGTACCACGCGACCGCGCTTCGCCCGCCAGGCCCGCGGGTGCAGAGGGTGCTTGCGCCCTTGGCGGAGCCGCAGCAGCGGGCGCGCTCTGGGTCGGGGCAAGCGTGTCATCCAGTGTGGGCCCATTGCGTTCGCCCTTGGCGCCAGATTCTTCGGTAATACGTTTCGGTGACGGCTTTTCGTTGGCCTCAGCCCAGTCTGAGGGCGGCGTGGCGTATGCGCGTTCCGCAACTTTCTTCTTCGCGAGGCCGCTGCCGGATCCCACATTTTTGCGTGCGAGCTTTCCGAGTGGTTCGTTTTGGAAACGAACTGCAGGGGCTGTCGCCTTGTCTTCGGCGACTTCCTCCTTGCGAACCTCGGTGCCCGGTTGACCTTCGGTCGGTGCTGCTGCGGTGGCTGGGGCCGCAGGTTCAGAACTCGACTCTGCCACCCTCCGCATCGCCTCGTCGGCAAGTTCCGGGGCGTTCTGACCGCGCGTCATGATGAAAATGGCAAACACCGCCGCCGCACCCACGAGCGAAAATGTATAGGGACGAGAAAACCATCGCCATAGCGTTGCGAGGACGCCTTGCGAGCGACCGTGATCATCCGTTGCGTTTCGTACCACAACGCGCGTGGGTTCAAGACCGGACTCTCGCATTCGGGCAGCCTGCTCGGATGCGGCCGCCAACACCGAGGACCGCACCCGGGAAGGTGCCGATGAAGACGCGACGGCCAGCGCGCGACGCGAAATCCGCAGCGTTCGCGCCAGCGCATCCACCTCAAGTGAGAAGGCCTCGGACTCTGCCATTGCGGATTCGATCGACCTTGTCGTGGCCGCGTCGGCCTGATTATATAGGTAGTCGACGAGCTGTTCCCGAAGAGACTCGAAACGATCTGGAGGCGAGGCAACGGTACCCATCATCGACCTCCTGTCGCAACGGCAACGTCACCATCGGCGAGATCGTTCAGATCAGCAAGCAACACACGCAGTCTTTCGAGTGCGTAACGCATGCGACTTTTCACCGTGGGCTCACTGGCCCCCACGGCATCGGCGATCTCTGCGAAGGGCATTTCCATTACTTCGCGCATCAGAAAGACCTCTCGTTGCTCCTGTGGCAACTGGGCGAGCGCCTGGTCCAATCGAAGAATTGTTTCTTTGTCGCGCAAACGCGATTCGCCGTCTGGCTCATGGCCCGCAATCTTGTCAAGCAGATTGGGGCCCGAGTCATCATCGCCAATGCGTTCCGGTGTTGCATCGAGTGAAGCGGCTTTGCGATGCACTTGTCGGCGAGCGTGATCGGTGCAGAGGTTGCGGGCAATCGAAAACATCCAGGTGGAAACCTTCGCATCGTTGCGCCATTCGGGCGCGCTTCGTATCACACGCATCAAAACATCTTGCAGGAGATCCTCTGCCGTTGCGGGATCACCCACGTAACGTCGCAAGAAGTTCCACAAACGCAGCTCATGGCGGGATACCAGAGACGCGAACGCAGACTCGTCGCCTTTCTGGTATCTCGCCATGAGTTCCTCGTCTGGCACTTCGTGCATTTTCGCCTGGCATCGTCGCTCATTGTGAGCGGAACGCCAAGTGCGTAGACCTAGCGACCACTCCAGTGACGGGGAGGACGGGCATACTGTCGAGCGGAAACCGGGAAGGGCTCGGCGGTTTCACGCAAGTCGACATCGGAATAGTAGGGACCGTCGACATCGACCCCCATCGCGATGAGACCGGAGCGGTCGTTGTATCGCATGCCCAGGGTTAACGCGGGGTAGGAACCATTGGCGCGCACAAATTCGACCTCGTGGACCTGAGAGCCGACCGCCTCGCCGAATTCGGTACCAAGTCCGGGACGATTCTGCGCATCCGACCGTTTACGCATGCCACCACCAGCGCGGCCAGTGGCTGCTGAGGCGTCCGCTTGGGGCGCCGCAGCATAGGAATCTGCGGGAGCGGCCGCCGGAGCGCCCTGGCTGGCACCGCCGTGCACCGAGCCGATGCCCTTGTCGTCGCTCTCCTCGTAGGAGCGATGCGAAGGTGCATACCCATCACGTCGGTATCCGTAGGGGACCGGGGTCGGGCGGTAAATCGGCCTTTGCGGATAGACCCGCTCTGGGAAGACCGCCACGCCAATCACCCCCACGTTGCGAGCCTTGCCCTTGCTGGCTGCGTATGAAGACGATACCGAGCCAAAACGGAAGGTCGCGGCCTCGTACTGCGACAGGCGCCAGCCGTCGATATCGACCGAGCTCCACGCACCAACGAGGTAACCCCGCTTGTTGACATCGGCGGACTTGCCGTCAACGACATCGAGGCCGTCCACCGAAACCACGGCCTCAACCCGACGCCCCGTTCGATTGTGTACCCGCAGCGTATAACGCTGTCCGTGCTGGCCCATGATGAAGGTCTCGCCACGGTGTTCAAACGTCTCCGCCTGATTTCCGTCCAGGAGAACTTCGATTGCGTAGGTTCCCCTGTCAGCAGTCAAGGGTGCCGTTGCGCGGGCCGATCCGGGCGCGGAACAGGCAATGGCGGCCACGGCGAGTGTACCGGTGAGAAGAATACCTTTATTCGAGTTGCTTGCGTTCATTGGGACCTCCGATGAGGTCTTGAACGCTGCAGACTGAAAAAGGATCTAACTCAGGCGTCAATCGCCGCGTTTGATGCTCGACGACCGGTTAGCTTTCGAGCGGATGACGCACCTGCTGCGCCTGGGGACCCTTGGGACCGTCGAGCAAATCAAACTCGACGACTTGGCCACCCTTCAGCGTGCGGTAACCGTCAGCCACGATGGCTGAGTGATGCACAAAGATATCGGGACCTTCACCGAATTCGATGAACCCGTAGCCTTTAGCGTTGCTGAACCACTTCACCTTGCCCGTTGTCATCACTGGAATAATTCTCCTGTTGTCTCTCGCACTGCGGCGTCCGACGCCACCGAACGATTGAACTGAAAGGTACGCCGTCCCAAATAAGAGTCAAGGCAATTTCAGGTTAACGAAATGCGTCCGAATGCGGCTTTATCGAATTTCCAGATTTCGTCTAGTAATCGCGCGGTTACCTCACCTGGAGCGGGTGCGAAAAGGATTTCGCGGATGCATGCAACCCCTGCGATACCAGACTCTAACAGGCCATATAAATTTAACGCGTTGACCCCTCCAACTGCGACGACTTTCATGTCGCATTTTGCCGCCTCTGTAAGCGCGTGTACTCCCTTGGCAGCGATAATCCCTGACTTTGCAGGGGTTTCGAAGACTGGACCAAAGAAGGCAAAGTCGGGACAAGCTGTCACGCCTGTGGCGAAATGCCTCAGCTCACTAACAGTGTGCGTCGAAAAACCCAATTCCAGTTGTGGGTAAAATTTGCGAGCTGTTTCGACCGCGATCGTCGTCACTCCTAGCTGTACTCCATCCGCTTCGACGCAAAGGGCCACGTCAATCCGGTCGCTGATGAAGAGGCGAACCTGTTCGTTCCACGTGAGTTCCCGCAAACGGTGCGCGAATTCGACCAGTTCGTGGATTGGCAAATCTTTTTCGCGCAACTGCACCGCCACGTGCGGCTGCACGCCGGTTCGCTCTCGAAAGGCGCGAACGCCGCCAAGTGCCTCTTTTACCACCGCCAGAAGCGGCCGCCCATTCGTAGCACGTCTATCCGTGATGATGAACAGTTCAGACTGGCCCCCGCGCCCGCTCTCGCGACTCACGCTCACTCGATGAGGCCGCTCTCCGGCGAGGAAGCCGATGCGTACAACTTACGCGGAATCCGTCCAGCGCGAAAAGCGGCGCGCCCGGCACGTACACCGTCTCGCATTGCCTCGGCCATCAAGATGGGATCGCGAGCGCCGGCGATGGCAGTGTTCATCAAGACTCCGGCACAACCAAGTTCCATGGCCACGGCTGCATCGGACGCGGTACCAACGCCCGCATCCACAATGACGGGGACCCGCGCTCGTTCAAGAATGATGCGAAGATTATAGGGGTTTCGAATACCAAGACCTGAACCGATGGGGGCTGCAAGTGGCATCACCGCCGCACACCCCGCATCCTCTAGCTTGCGCGCCAAGATGGGATCGTCCATGCAGTAAGGCAAAACAATAAAGCCTTCTTTGACAAGTACCTTTGCCGCTTCCAGGGTCGCCTGACCATCCGGGAACAGCGTGTCCGGATCGCCTATCACCTCAAGCTTGACGAGATCCGCAAGGCCCAGTTCTCGTGCAAGGCGACATGTTCGAATCGCATCCTCCGCCGTGTAGCATCCGGCTGTATTGGGCAGCAGTGTGTAACGGTTGCGATCGATGGCGTCGAGAACGTTGGGTTTACCCGGTGTCAAATCCACCCGACGCAACGCCACGGTGACGATCTCGGCTCCGGATTTTTCAAGCGCCAGTCGCGTCTGCTCGTTGTCCCGGTATTTGCCCGTGCCAATGAGCAGGCGGGAGCGAAATCGCCGCCCACCGAGCTCAAAGCTGTCGTCCGTGGCCGGTGATTCTCCGGTCCCACCTCCCACAAACGCCACGATTTCCAGGGCATCGCCCGCGCGGAGCAGGGTTTCCGCCCAGCGTTTGCGCGACACAACCTCCTGGTTGCACTCGATCGCCACCCGCAAGGGATCGATACCCAGGGATTGCACGAGATCGACCACGCTTGCACCGGTTTTCAGGGCATGGGGTTCACCGTTGACCGTGACCTGGAAAGTGGCCGCTTCACGGTCGGTGATTCGATCGTTCGATAGTGGATGTGGATCCTCGACGGACATGGCGGTAGAAGATACTCGGAAACGGACCGCCTGCGGTTCCAACTCTGTCGGTTGACATCTGATGCGCTGCCCCAACTGCTCCGCCCCCGAAGACCGCGTGGTCGATACCCGACCGAGCGATGGCGATCAGGCGATCCGGCGCCGCCGGGAATGTCTCGCGTGCCAGCACCGCTTCACGACCTACGAACGACTCGAACTTGAGCTGCCACTCGTCGTGAAAAAAGACGGACGGCGCGAGCCCTTCGATCGGCAGAAGGTGCTGAGCGGCCTGAAAAAGGCCTGCGAAAAGCGCCCTGTTTCGGTTGCCGACCTGGAAGCCAAGCTGGATTCAATCGAACGCGTGTTGCAAGAACAAGGCGAAAAAGAAATCCCGAGCGCCCACGTTGGAGAGGCGGTGCTTGGTGCCCTGCGGGAACTTGATGACGTGGCCTACATGCGGTTCGCATCCGTGTACCTTTCGTTCAAAGATTTGGGTGAGCTGTTGCAACTTGTACAATCCAGGATGGCGGCAGAAGGCCACGGGTTGGCGACGCCAGAGAAACGGGAACCGGATCCCAGCGCTTGAAGTCGGAACAAGTCACCGAAATTGATCGCCGCTGGATGGCGGTTGCCCTCGAACAAGCCCGACTGGGCGTCGGCAAGACGCATCCGAATCCCGCGGTGGGCGCAGTCCTGGTCCGCAACGGTCGGCTCATCGCCCTCGGGACGCATACCCGCGCCGGAGGCCCCCACGCCGAAATCGATGCCATCAACAAGGCAAAAGACCGCGCTCGGGGTGCAACGCTTTACGTGACACTCGAACCCTGTGCTCACACTGGACGCACCGGGCCTTGCGCCGAGGCGGTCATTGCCGCGGGCATCAAGCGCGTGGTGGTGGGGTGTCCGGACAGCAATCCAGCCGTCAATGGCCGCGGTGTGCGACGGATGCGAAGGGCGGGAATCACGGTCGACGTGGGGTGTCTACAAGACGCGTGCATCGCTTTGAATCGAGGCTTCTTCACCTGGATCGCCAGGGGCAGACCATTCGTAACACTCAAGAGTGCAGCCACCCTGGATGGGATCATCGGAACGCCCGCGAGCGACAATCGACCAACCGGCATTGTTTGGATCACCGGGAAAATTGCACAACGCCGCGCCCACCAGTTGCGATCGCAACACGACGGAATCCTGGTCGGCGTGCAAACCGTATTACAAGACAATCCGCGACTGACGATCCGACAGGGTTTCGAGGGTCGTCGACACGAATTTGCGCGGGTGGTGCTCGACACCCATTTGCGCACACCCCCGACGGCGCGGTTGTTCAAGATTGCCGTGCGCAGCCCCGTCCTCGTCGTCGGACGGCTGGAGAACAAGGGATCTGCCGCCGCACGACTACAAGACAAACGGCGGCGCGCGCTGGAAGCCGTGGGCGCGCAGATCCTGTTGGTAGCTCGGGCGCCGGACGGACGACCGACATTGTCCGAGGTTCTCGGCGCTCTCGCCAAGCGGGGTATTCAATCCCTACTGGTCGAAGGTGGCGCAACCATTGCCGGCCGTTTCGTTTCCGAGGGATTGGTGGATCGGGTGGCGTTTTTCATGGCGCCGCGCCTCGCAGGAACGGGGGTGCACATGATTCAGGGTGACGGTCCGGGCCTGCTTCGGGCTTTGGCCCTCACCAATCTGCAATACGAGCGCCTGGGAGACGATTTGTTGATCGAGGCGGATGTGGCGACATCGCGGTCGAGAAAGTAGAACGGTCCACGCCACCATGTTTACGGGTCTCGTCGAGGGCAAAGGACGCATCACCAGGGCCGAATATCGGCCCGACGGCATTCGCCGCGTGACCATCGCATCGGCCTTCGACCTCGGGCGGCTGTCGCTCGGCGCAAGCATCGCGGTCAACGGCGTTTGTTTGACCGTCGTCGCGAAACGGGGCCGCGGGTTCAGTGCGGACCTCGGACCCGAGACCCTCGCCATCACCACCTTTGCGACGTGCGCCGTGGGCGACACGGTCCACCTCGAACGGCCATTGCGCGTGGGCGATCCGCTTGGGGGTCACCTTGTTGCGGGACACGTGGACGGGGTCGGAACCGTTGCCGAGACGCGCAAAGTGGGCGGTGCGCTCGAGTTGATCATGAAGGTACCCAAGCCACTCCGGGCGTATCTTGCACCCAAGGGTTCAGTCACGATTGACGGGGTGAGCCTCACGGTCAACCGGTGCCATGGCGATCGGTTCTCCGTCATGTTGATCCCCCACACCCTCAAAATCACAGCCCTTGGCGGGCTTGTTGCTGGGGATCATGTCAATATCGAAACCGATTGGATCGCCAAGCACGTGATCACAACGGTCGAACGCTTGTTTCCAACCTTACGACAACGTGACAAACCTCGAAAAAAATAGTCCCCATCTGGATGTGACCGAAGCGCTGAATCGGATTCGAACGGGCCAGATGGTTATCGTTGTAGACGACGAAGATCGCGAAAATGAAGGCGATCTGACCATGGCCGGCGATCTGGTGACCGGCGAAGCCATCAACTTCATGGCTACCCATGGGCGCGGGCTCATCTGCCTGGCGCTGACATCGGACCGCGTTGATGAATTGCGCCTCCCGATGATGACGAGCGACAACCGTTCGACACGCGGAACCGCGTTCACAACAAGCATCGACGCGCGCGACGGTGTTACAACCGGAATCTCGGCTTCGGAACGAGCACACACCGTGCGCATTGCCGTCGATCCAAAGAATGGGCCGGATACCCTGGTGATGCCCGGTCATACGTTTCCGTTGCGCGCCCGAACGGGTGGTGTGTTGGTTCGCTCGGGTCACACCGAGGCTGCGATTGATCTGGCACGCCTTGCAGGCCGAGCGGAAGCCGGCGTGATTTGCGAGATCATGCGCGACGACGGCGAAATGGCCCGCATGCCGGATCTTGAGGCCTTCGCAAACAAACACGGCCTTGGCATCGTTCACATCGCCGACCTGATTCAATACCGCCTTGCTCGCGAGATGCTGATCGAAGAAGTGGAATCCGGCGAATTCGTACCACGCGGTTCAGTGGCGGAAAAACCGTACCGAATGCTGCGATACAAAACCCCGGTGGAAGACACGCAGTACCTCGCCCTCGTGCTCGGAGATCCGTCGCCAGAGCGACCCACCCTGGTTCGCGTTCAGGTCGCCAGTCTCCCGCGCGACGTGTTTTCGGGTGAGAACGGACCGCTTGGCTGGTTGCGCATGATCGAGGCGGCCGGTGAAGGGGTATTTCTGTATGTTTTACCTGCCGACACGAGCGCCATGTTGGACGGTGGGAACGGATCGGACAAATCTTCCAACGACGGGGGCGCAGCCAGGGTGCGCAGTGATTCGCCATTGCGCGACTTTGGCCTCGGGGCTCAGGTGCTTGCCCGCCTCGGTGTTCGACAGATCCGCTTGCTCACCGATTACCCCCGCCGCATTGCCGGGCTTGATGGCTTTGGGATTCAAGTCGTCGAATGTGTGGCGAGCCGACAAGCAACCTGATTCATCCACGCGCATGTCTACCAACGCCCCTTCTTTTGAAACCCATCGCTTGCACGCCAAGGGACGGAGGTTCGCTATCGTTGCAGCTCGCTTCAACGCAGGGGTCGTGGACAAACTGATCGAAGGCGCACGGGACACTTTCCGTCAGCACGGTGCAGATGAAAGCGCGGTCGAGATCTTTCGTTGTCCGGGTTCGCTCGAACTTCCCGGGCTTGCACGCCGCGTCGCCAACACCGGGCGATTCGCGGGTATCGTCTGCCTGGGCGTGGTTATTCGTGGTGATACGATTCATTTTGATCTGGTGGCCGAGCACGCCGCAGGCGGCATCGCACGACTGGCAGATGAAGCGATTCTTGCGGTAGGAAACTGCATTTTAGCCTGTGAAAACCAGGAGCAAGCCGAGGCCCGAGCCGGGGGAGCGATGGGCAACAAGGGTGCCGAGGCCGCCGCGGTTGTTTTGGAGATCGCCAACCTCTACCAGGATATTGTGCCCTGATGCGTGGTTCCCGTCGTCAATCGCGTGAAGCGACCCTGCAAATTCTTTATCAACTTGATGCCAATCCAGAGCTTCAACCCGACGCAGCGATTGCTTTGTTTTTGGGCGAGTTGAATCGCGGCAACGACGATGCAGACGTCGGGCCTGCACCATCATCGACACCCTCTGCCCTTCGCAAGACTGATTTGGACACCGAATGGATCAGTGGACGCGTTCACGGGGTGACGGCACAACGAGCCGTACTCGACGAAAAGCTTTCCAGCGTGTCACGAAACTGGCGCGTCGATCGTATGTCCCGTCTTGATCGCAACATCTTGCGCCTGGCGCTTTATGAACTATCGCTGTCCGAAGATCTGCCGCGCCAAGTTGTCTTCAACGAAGCCATCGAACTGGCCAAACGCTTCGGGACGGCCGAAGCGCCGGCCTTCATCAACGGCGTATTGGAATCCGCTTCTAAATAAGAGTCGCCGACTACTTTGCTTCGGGCACAGTCACGAAGCGGGTCGCATTCCCACGACGGATCTGAATGAGATGGCGCGAGGACGCGTCTTTCCGTAGTAAACGTATGACATCCTCGGCAGAGGAGACTGCCTCGCGATCCACCTTCAAGATCACGTCCTCGGCTGCAATACCAGCTGCCGCGGCCCGGCTCCCTGGCACCACCTCGGTCACCACAGCCCCCCGGGTACTGGGTGGTAGGCCCAACATCTGTGCAAGCTCCGTCTCCATGGTTTGGACCGCAATGCCGATGCGATTCTGATCGGCGGCTGCCACGACGGCGTTTTCACCGGGTAATTCGGTTAGCAAGACCTTGACGGTGCGCGGCGCCCCTTCTCGTACGTAATTAAGTGCCACGTTGCCACCAATGCCTTGCTGCGAAATGTACGACACCACATCGGAGGCGGCTTCGATCACCTGTCCATCAATTTTGGTGATCACATCGAGTGCACGAATCCCAGCCTTTTCTGCTGGTCCACCCGGCGTGACTTCGCGAACGAGCGCTGCCTTTTCGGGCAGGTTCTTGCCCAGTTTCTTGCGCGTTTCCTCGTCCATCGCCTTCAAATCCTCAATGCGAACACCGAGAAAAGCGTATCGCATACGTCCGTCTTTGATGAGCGAGGTCGCAACCCTTTGCGCCTGGGTAATCGGAATCGCAAACCCGTATGCACCACCTGGACCGGTATTGATGAGCGTGTTGATGCCGATGACCTCACCATCCAGATTGACCAGCGGTCCTCCGGAGTTGCCTGGGTTGATCTTCGCATCCGTCTGGATGTAGCGGCGCACCTTCTCACCGGAAAGACGCATGCGACCATTGGTCTTGCCCGTGCCGCTGATGATCCCCGCTGTCACGGTCTGATCCATGCCGAGAGGGCTTCCAATGGCGAGCACCCATTCGCCGACCTCAAGCACCTCGGAATTACCGAGCCGTGCCGCCACAAGGTTGCCCGGCGGCTTCTTCATTCGTACGACAGCAACGTCAGTGAGCTCGTCGGTCCCCACCACCGTGGCGGGGATCTCCCGCCCGTCCTCAAACACGATCGTGACTTCAGAAGCATCCTTGACAACGTGGCTGTTCGTCAAGACGTGTCCGACCGTGTCAATTACCACGCCGGAACCGGTACCGTGACCTGGACCCGGGGA
>JAYUPZ010000439.1:0-3360 GCA_043759805.1 Myxococcales bacterium
CCAAAAGGCGATGATCGAGCGGATCCTCATCGGCCTTTTGACGGGCGGTCACGTTTTGCTCGAAGGCGTCCCGGGCCTCGCGAAGACCCTGACGGTCAACACGCTGTCATCGGCACTCGGACTGCAATTCGCACGCATCCAGTTCACGCCGGATCTGTTGCCTGCTGACATCATCGGTACGGTTATCTACAACCAGCACAAGGGTGAGTTCATCGCGAAGCGTGGTCCCGTCTTTGCGAACCTCGTGCTTGCAGACGAAATCAACCGGGCACCAGCCAAGGTTCAATCTGCCCTGTTGGAGGCGATGCAAGAACGCCAGGTCACGATTGGTGACACAACCCATCGATTGCCCAGTCCCTTCCTTGTCATGGCGACGCAGAATCCGATCGAGCAGGAAGGCACCTACGCGCTTCCCGAAGCACAGCTCGATCGATTCATGTTGATGATCAAGGTCGGCTACCCCAGCAAGGACGATGAGCGCACGATCATGGATCGCATGACCGCGCCAACCATCGCCACCGTCAATGCCGTTGCCACGCCGGAAAAACTGGCTGACGCGCGCTCGGTGGTGTCGCAGATCTACATCGACGACAAGATCAAGGATTACATCGTCAACATCGTGCATGCGACGCGATCGCCGGGCGAATACGGTCTCAAGGAATTGGTCGACTATGTTCAGTTCGGCGCCAGTCCGCGGGCCTCGATTTTTTTAAACCTTGCAGCACGCGCCCATGCGTTTTTGCGGCATCGCGGGTATGTCACCCCCGAGGATATCAAGGCTGTGGGCGTCGATGTGCTACGCCACCGCGTGATCCTCAACTACGAAGCCGAGGCCGAGGAAATCACGAGCGAACAAGTGATCCGAAAACTGTTCGAGCAGATCGAGGTCCCGTAAGTCCACTTTAACGAACGGATGCGCACGCGCAACCGGGACGCTTTACATGTTGACTCGCGAGATCCTAAAAAAGATCCGAAAGATCGAAATCGTCACCGAGAAATTGGTGCGAGATCGGATGGCCGGCCAGTACCTGTCCGTCTTCAAGGGCAGTGGCATTGCGTTCTCGGAGGTGCGCCAGTACATGCCGGGCGACGATATTCGGCTCATTGACTGGAACGTGTCCGCACGCATGAACGAGCCGTACATCAAGCTCTTCACCGAAGAACGCGAGATGACGGTGCTATTGCTCGTCGACATGTCCGCATCGGGGCGATTCGGCTCGGCGGACATGGAAAAACGAGAGCTGCTGGCAGAGCTGGCGGCACTATTGGCCTTTTCGGCGATTCGCAACAACGATCGCGTGGGCCTTATCATATTCACCGATACGGTTGAGCGATTCGTACCACCGAAAAAAGGTAAAAAACACGTTCTGCGCGTCATCAGCGAAATTTTGACCCACAAACCCGCCTCGCCCCGAACCAATCTTGCAGCACCGCTTGAGTTTCTGGGGCGGGTCGCCCGTCGCAGGTCGGTTGCATTTTTGTTGTCGGACTTTCTCGGCGACACGATGGCCTATGACCGTGCGTTGCGAATCGCCTCACGAAAACATGAT
Source organism: Myxococcales bacterium (assembly GCA_043759805.1). Classification (GTDB taxonomy): domain Bacteria; phylum Myxococcota_A; class Polyangia; order Fen-1088; family Fen-1088; genus JAWXBF01. Next base: position 1,551 of record JAYUPZ010000439.1, read on the forward strand.
CTGATTCCGGTGACCGTGACCGATCCGCTTGAAGAAGCGTTGCCGAAGGTGGGTCTCATCGAAGTGGAAGATCCTGAAACGGGCGAGATCGTGCTGTTTGACACGAGTGGCAAGGAAGGCCGACTGTTCGCCGCACGTGCCCTGCGACGCCGCGAGGAACGCAAAACTTTGTTCCGCCGACTTCGTCTCGACCCGGTGGACGTGCGCACGGATCGAAGCTACCTACCCGCGCTCACAACGTTCTTCGAGGCACGTGCCCGGAGGCTCCGACATTGATACGACGGTACGCACTCGCGTTCTTTGCCGCGGCGATGGCATCGACGGCAATCCACGCCCGCGCCAGCGATGGCGGCGTGACGACGCCTCAACCCGTCCCGCCGGATGCGCCCACCGTGAGTGCACGAGTCGATCTCGACGAAGTTGCGGTAGGCGACGTGATTTCGCTCGTCATCACGTCCATTGCGCCGAGCAAGGTCGCCATCAACCTGCCGACGCAGCTCTCGTTGCAACCGTTTGAATTGCTGAACCGCTCGCAGTCCGAAACGGATCTGGGAGACGGTCGAATGCGACGCGAGTTCGTGCTACAAATCGCTGCCTTCCAGCCGGGAAACCACGTGGTTCCCCCGGTGCCACTGACTTATCTTAGCGGCGGCGGCGTCGTTAGAACGGTCAGCAGTTCCGAGGTTAAAATTCGCATCAAGAGCCTCATCGCAAACGAGCCCGAGCCGGCGTTGAAGCCCGACTCGGCGCCGGTTCGCGTCTACGAGGATCGGCTGTGGCCGGCCTATTTGCTCGGTGGACTGATGGCCGCTTTTATCGGGTTGTTGCTAGGATACTGGGTGCGACGCCGCTGGCGTGATCGCAAAATCGTACGACCGTTGCCACCACCGCGACCCGCACACGAGATCGCTTTCGAGAAACTCGACCGTCTCGGCGCGGAATTGCAACCGGACATGGATTTGCGACCCTTTTATTTCCAGCTATCTGAAACCTTGCGCGAGTACCTCGGCAACCGTTTCGGTTTTGATTCGCTCGAGCTCACCACCGACGAACTCATGGTGGAACTCGAACGCCGGCCGCACCGGCAGCTCTTATTGGGGCAACTGCAGGGCTGGTTGTCCGCCTGTGATCTCGTGAAGTTTGCCAAGACTGCGCCCTCCGACATCGAGGCGCGTGGTGCACTTGAAACCGCGATTCAGATCGTGACGGCCACACGCGCACGCCCGGAGACAACCACCTCGACGCCGGCATCGCCCGCAGAAGACATCCGCCATGCGTAAGGCAGCCCGCGTCCCATGGGCGATGCTGCTAGCCCTTTGCCTGCCGCTTGTCGGCACGTACCTGTGGTTGCTGCGTGACGCAGGAGACTTTCGCTTCGTCCACCTTGCGGCCTTGCCGGTCACGGCACTCTGCCTCGCACTTGTATTGTGGGTCGTTTTTTTGCGGGCGCCCCGCCGCCACCCGACGTTGCGACACGCTCTCGCGTCAGAAATGGCGACGATACCGCGTGGCTGGTTAACGCGCATCGCGCGCCTGCCGGACGTTCTTCGTTTCATCGTCATTGCCCTGACTGGCCTCGCGCTTGCCCGACCGCAAACGTCGCACATTGACGACGAAATCGAACTCGATGGCATCGACATCGTGGTTTCGCTGGATCTGTCGGGCTCAATGCAGGCGACCGATCTGGTTCCCAATCGACTTGAGGCGGCCAAGGCCGTAATCGAAAGGTTTGTTTCGCGCCGACATTCGGATCGAATTGGACTCGTCATTTTTGGTTCAGACGCCTATACCTATGTTCCCCTCACACTCG
>JAYUPZ010000440.1:0-15155 GCA_043759805.1 Myxococcales bacterium
AGCTTTGGCTTGATGCGGCTCGCTACGCCGATACCGATGGATACGAGAAAGACGTTCGCCGCTTCAGTTGGTTTTATCGCGATTGGGTCATCGACGCGGTCAACCGCGACATGCCTTACAATCAATTCGTGATCGAGCAACTGGCAGGCGATCTGTTGCCCGTTGCAAATCAATCGCAACACGTCGCGACTGGTTTCCTGCGCAATTCGATGGTCAACGAAGAAGGGGGTTCTGACCCCGAACAGTTCCGCATTGAGGCACTCTTCGATCGCATGGACGCCGTCGGCAAGAGCATTCTTGGCATCACCACCCAGTGCGCGCAGTGCCACACGCACAAGTACGATCCGCTGACCCACGAAGACTACTACCGCATGTTCGCGTTCTTCAATCAGAACGACGAATCCAGCATTCCCGTTTACACTCCGGATGCAGAGAAAATTCGGCGCCGCGTTCACGAGGAGATTCGGGCTGTCGACCGAGCCCTGCAAGCCAGAACGCCCGACTGGCAGGCGCGGGTAAAAAAGTGGGAAAGCCAGCAACAATACGATGTGAAATGGACGCCCATCCAGGCTCCATTTATTGACGACACCACGGGCGGACAGCGCTACCTGATGATGCCTGATGGATCCTATCGAGCGGCCGGGTATGCGCCGACCAAACACAATGCGCAATACATTGTGGACACCGAGGCCGACAGCATCACCGCTTTTCAGCTTGAACAGTTTACGGATGCCAATCTGCCGCTCGGGGGTCCGGGGCGTTCATTGCGTGGGACGAGCGCCTTGACCGAGTTTCGCGCCGAAGTCTCGCTCCGCGGCAAACCGCACGAGAAGATGTCCGTACGATTCGTTCGCGCGGAGGCGGACTGGGAACAGCCCGAAAAGCCGCTCGACAAAGACTACGATGACAAGTCGGGACGCAACCGCATCACAGGCCCGGCGAGTTTTGCTATCGACGACAAGGAAGACACAGCCTGGGGCATCGATGTGGGGCCTGGGCGTCGGAATCGCTTTCAGCGCGCAATTTTTATCCCTGAAAAACCAATTCATCAGGCGGGCGGTATCACCCTGACGATCACCCTGTCGCAACGGCACGGCGGATGGAATAGCGACGATTTGATGAACCACGACCTGGGTCGATTCCGTGTGTCCATCACATCGGACCCCGCCGTTCGTTTGGATCGTCTTGCGCCAGACGTGCGAGCTTTGCTCAAGATTACGGCCGCAAAACGCAATTCGGAAGTGTGGAGCCGGCTTTTCTCGGTTTACCGGGAGGGCACCGCCGAATGGAAAAAGGAAAACCAGCGCATCGAGGCAATCTGGCAAACACACCCGGAACCCACGCCGGCACTGGTGATTTCAGACCGACCCGGTGGCCGGGTGACACACATCTTGAAGCGCGGCGACTTCTTGAAGCCGGGTGCCGAGGTCAAGCCCGGTGTACCGGCGTTTTTGCCTCCGTTGCCGGAAACCAAAACACCGCCCAATCGTCTCACCTTGGCCAGGTGGATGGTTGATCGCAAATCCCCTACCCCGGCACGGGTGATCGTCAACCGGATCTGGCAAACGTATTTCGGCACTGGTCTCGTCGCCACCAACGAAGATTTTGGCACGCAGGGCGAATTCCCAACCCATCCCGAATTGCTGGATTGGCTGGCGGTCGAGCTGATGGAGAACGGGTGGAGTCTCAAACACCTCCATCGACTCATCCTGAATTCGGCGACCTACCAGCAACAAAGCCGGGTAACGCCCGAAATGCTCGCACGCGATCCCTACAACCGAGACCTCGCCCGCGGCGCGCGCATTCGCGTCGACGGCGAGATCGTTCGAGACATCCAGCTGGCGGCAAGCGGCCTGCTTGATTCGCAGCGCGGAGGACCCCCCATCATGCCTGCAGTGCCGGAACATCTGTTTTTACCGCCGTCGTCGTACGGACCCTTCCCCTGGATCACAAGCACCGGTTCAACCCAATACCGCCGGAGCGTCTATATCTTCAGGCGACGTAGCACGCCCTTTCCCTTGCTGGCGACCTTTGATACCCCAAAGGGCGATCAGGCATGTGTACGACGGGTTCGTTCCAATACGCCGTTACAGGCGTTGATGACTCTGAACGAGACTTCATCGCTTGAAGCAGCGCGTGCGTTGGGCCGACGAATGCTTGAACAAAAAGGCGATCCCGGTTTTCGCATCGAGCACGGTTTTCGACGGGTCTTGTCCCGCCGCCCTGAGCCCGCAGAATTAGAGGCGCTCGTGGGTCTCTACGGACGACAACAAAAGCGACTGGAGGCCGGATGGAGCGATCCCTGGCTCATCGCCAGCGGAACGCTCAAGTCCCCTTCGGGCCTGCCAGCGGACGCCACGCCCACCGATCTCGCGGCCTATACCATCGTTGCCCGAACGATGTTGAATCTCGACGAAACCATCACGAAGGAATAGCAATGAATGCTCCGAATCAACGGCAGCGTGTTCACAATGCCCGTCGCTACTTTCTTCAGCAATGCGGCGTCGGCCTTGGCAGCGTGGCGCTACAAAGTTATCTGCAAACTGCGACCGCGGCAGAAACCGCAGCCGTAGGCCCGCTCGCCGAACGGAAACCGCATCACAAGGCCAAGGCTAAAAACGTCATCTTTCTTTTCATGGCGGGTGCGCCCAGTCACCTCGACCTGCTTGACCGAAGCCCAAGCTCGCTGAGTTGAATGGAACGTTGCCACCCAAGGAGATGTTGGAGGGATATCGCGCGGCTTTCATCAATCCGAATAGCAAGTTGCTAGGGCCGGTCTATCCCTTCAAGCGCTACGGCAAGTCCGGCGTCGAGCTGTCGACACTACTTCCCCACCTCGGCAGCATCGTGGACGACATCGCCATCGTTCGCTCGATGCAAACCGATGCCTTTAACCATGCGCCCGCGCAGATATTCATGAACACGGGCTCGCAACAGTTCGGACGACCCAGCCTCGGTGCGTGGACGCTCTACGGTCTCGGTACCGAAAATCAAAACTTGCCTGGGTTCGTGGTGTTGCAGTCGGGAGACAAGGGACCAAGCGGCGGTACCTCGAACCACAGCTGCGGATTCTTGCCCACGGTTTACAGTGGTGTTCCCTTCCGCGGCGGCAGCGAACCCGTGCTATTTCTGTCGAATCCGAATGGCATCGACAACAAAACCCAACGCGATTCGCTGGATGTGATCGCCCGGTTGAATCGACGGCGGCACGACGTGGTGGGCGATCCGGAGATCGCGGCTCGCATTGAAGCCTTTGAGCTTGCTTATCGCATGCAATCGCACGCGCCCGATGCCGTCGATCTCAGCAAGGAATCGGATGGCACGCTCAAAATGTATGGAGCCGAACCAGGCGCCCCGTCCTTTGCCAACAACTGTTTGCTTGCGCGGCGACTCGTCGAACGCGGCGTTCGTTTCGTTCAACTATTTCACGAGGCATGGGACCACCACGGAGGTCTCAGAAAAGGCCTCGATCGGCAATGTCGGCTGACCGATCAACCCGCGGCGGCGCTGATCAAAGATCTCAAGCAACGCGGATTGCTCGACGAGACGCTCGTAATCTGGGGCGGAGAGTTTGGCCGAACACCCATGGTTCAAGGCGGGACCGATCTCGACGGGCGCGACCATCACCCAAACGCGTTCACCATGTGGATGGCGGGCGGCGGTATCAAACCGGGTCTTGTCCTCGGAGAAACCGACGAACTTGCATTCAACGTCACCCGCGATCCGGTCCATGTCCACGATCTACACGCAACGATCCTACACCTCCTCGGTTTCGATCACCTCCGTCTTACGCATCGGTTCCAGGGCCGGGACTATCGCCTGACCGACGTCTTTGGGCGTCTGGTCCCGAAGCTATTCGCCTAGCGATTCGGACGGAACCTTTCCCTGAAGGTAGGCTGTGCGGTACGCGGTCGGTGTAATGCCCATGTGTTTGGCGAAGACCCGACAGAAGTGACTGGCATCGTAAAATCCCGTCTCGATAGCGATTCTTGCTATTCCCTCACGAGAGGTCGCAAGCGAACGACAGGCTGCCGTTAGGCGAACTTTGATGATGTATTGCGCAGGGGTTATCTGAAACAGTTCCTTGAACCTGCGCTCAAGCTGCGAGATGGACATCCGCTGTAACTTCGCCAGCGCGCGAACTTCGATGCTTTTACCGAGGTTCTGACTGATGTAGTCGAGCGCTTCGGCGAGTTCACGATAGGGATGCAAAACCTGACCCGACTTTCGCAATAAGCGCGTTGTGCCAGCCACCCCAATGATTTTTCCTTTGGCGTCGCGCACAGGAAATTTGTTGGTCGAATACCAATCAACCGTTCCATCTGATCCCGGAATCAATTCAACCAGGTTCAAGCGTTGCTCACCGGTTCGGAACACTTCGCGATCGTCGTCCCGAAATTTGTCGGCCAGTACCGCCGGGAACATGTCGAGATCGGTTTTTCCCATGATCTCGTCCTCATGCAGTTTTCCGCACAGCTGCACAAACGATTGAGTCCCGGTGACGAACCGCAACTCGCTATCCTTCAACCAAAAACAAACGCCCGGAAGATGCTCGAACAGATCAACAAGCGGAAGGCCGGGGCCCACGAGCGCCAGGAACGACTGTTTCACACCGCGCGATGACATGCTTTGCAACCATCGTATCAGAAACCGGCAAGCGGCCCCGACAGATCCAACATGCCGCCGCCCGCCAGACCATGCGAGGCCTCACCAACCCAGTTGTTGGTTAGCCCCATGATGCGAGCAATCGATACCAAGAGATGCGAATGCGGAACCCCAGTCCGCGACTCGGGCACCTGTGGATGCGGAGTCAAACGGGGCACCGAAATATACCGGCCCGTCCGCAAACCGAGGGCCGATCCCCCCGCTGTCACCACCGGCATCTCGACGAGGGTGTGTGGCGCACGCGTCAATCCGTGTTCGTTGAACCAGACCACGAGGCAACTGTCGAGCAAGCTCCCCTCTCCCTCCGGATAACCCGCAAGCGCATCCAGCAGGTACGCAACGTATTCCCCGTAGACACGGTTCCAGCGCGCCATCACCTCCGCCGCACGGCCGTCCATATGTGCCTGGTGCGCGTAGTCTTGATGGACATCACCCATCAGGACGCCCACTTCCTGTCCAAACAACTCGCGGGGTTGGATGACCGCGACGCGAGTGCGATCGCAGGCCATCGCCGCAGCAACGATTCTCGAAAACATCTGGAAACGCTCGCGGTTCTCCGACTCTGACTCGGAATACGTTTCTACTGGCGCCACACAGTTTGCCCGTTGCGAAAACACCGACAAACGCCTTTCAAGATCGCGAAGCAGGGTCACGTGAGACTCAACCGTGGTACGGGATTCCGACGGGAGCCCTATGCCAACCCTCTCATACTCGCGCAGGGCGAAATTGACGATCTTGCCCCGCGAGGCTTCGACGCGAGCCCTGACGTCCGGATTGGCGCCGGGTGTGCCGGGTCGTGCTTCCGGGAACACCCGGTAAAAGGCCTGCTGTGGTGAACCCTGCGAAGGCGTGCGTTGCTCCTGACCCAGATGCGAAAATCCACCCAGGTAGGCGTCTGACCCAAGTGTCATCGAAGGGATCTGGTCCGGTCGTGCAATTGCCGTGGCCACCAACTGGTCAAGCGATGGACCCACTCCGTACTTGGGCTGCGTCTGATGGACACCTGCGGCGGAAAGTAGATTGGCATAAGACGCATCGTGGGCGTTGACATCACCAGAGGACGGGATCGCCGTTATCTGAGCAAGACCTTCGATGATATTGAGCCGATGCTTGTGGTGCGAAAGTGGAGTCAAGGTTGGGCTAAACTCCGACACGGGTACTTTGGCGAGATCATACCCAAAGGCTGAATGGGCCACGCCTCCGCGTCGCATGAGCCAGGCGTCGGGCATCATTTGTTGCGGTGTCGGAATCAAGATCAGACGTTTGATTGGCGATATTGCATGAACGGATCGGTGCATCCCGATCGGCAACATTGTTCCTGCGGCACCACTCATCAACCGTCGCACGGCCTGCCTTCGATTCCAGTTCATCGAGCGTTCTCCTCGAATGCTGCAACCCGGGCGAACTCTGGCCCGAGCGAGATTTGCTCGATGAGGTCAACGATATCGCCACCTGACGCCACAAAGAGCGCCTGCAGGCGTTCGAGCGCACACCGATCGGAGTCGGATGCCGGCCGCCCGTAGGCATACTGGAAAAAACGAGCGACGAAGCAGTCAACGACGACCGGACTTTCAGCGAGACGCGCCGAGAGCGCCTGGGCACCGTCGAAGGGGCCGTCGGTGGCACCGGTATCAATCAACACGCCGCTCGCATCGATCGGCTGTCCATTGTCTGCGACGCGGAATTGCCCGATGGCATCGAAATGCTCGAATCCATAGCCAATCCCGTCCATCGCTGCGTGACAGCCTTTGCACATTGACGGCGCGACACGGGTTTCAAATCGTTGTCGATTCGTAGCACCCATCTCGGCGGAAGGCAGCGGCTCGGAACGGTCTACATCGGAAGGTGGCAAGGGTGGCGACGCACACAAAAGCGACCGCTGAACGGATGCGCCACGCAAGGGAGGCGAGCCCCCAACGGATCGTGCGTTCGCGGCAAGGAATGCAATGCGCGTCAGAACCCCTGACCGTTGCGCTGGCGTTTCAGTGCCGAAATGGACTCCCGTTAGCCGGACATCAACGGGACCTGCCGACGACTGTAGCAACGTTGCCAAGGTTGGTTGGGCCTGGCGAAAGACAAAACCCGCAAAGTTGGCTGTGTCGTCAAGCGCGGCCTTGGCCAACCCTGCATTCCAACCGGGGTAGAGCGCCGGATCCTTGTGCGAACCACGATCGAGTACGGCATTCAACTCGAGCCACTGTCGTACAAATTCACCAAATGCAGAGGCTGCGGTCGGTTTTGCGAGCAACCGTTGTATCTGAATCTGTATGCCCTCGGGATGCGAAAGTTGTGACGCCCCAGCCGCAGCCAACAAGGCGTCATCGGGCATCGACTGCAAAATGAGGTACGAAAGTCGCGTCGCAATTTCAAATGGATTGAGCGACCGCATGCCCGTCGAATCCGGCTGACCGATCTCCATCCGGTAAAGGAACTGGGGCGATTGCAAAAAGGCCTGCACGAGGAGTTCAGTCGCACCAGCCACATCAAGTTCCTGTCGCAAATTCTGGTACAGCTCGAGGTACGATGATTTCTCCGATTCAGTCGGGGGCCGCCTGAAGGCTTTTAAACCGAAGGCTGATACAAAGGCGCCAACACAAGGCAGCACCTGATCGCCTTCGGGCGCACATCCGAGAACACGATTCGGACCCTCTGACAATGCAACACGGGCAGCTGCGGCCGCGACATCCGACCAGGCCTCAACCTGTAGTGCGTTTGGTCGCAGCGCGCGCGTTTGATTCTCGAAACCGTCAACTGCAGGATCGGTCAACAACAATGCCGCGGTCGACGGACTGACTGCACCGGGAAGCAGATCCGACAACGAATTCAGGTATTCGGTCCGGGTCAATCGACGCACAGACGCAGGGCCCGCGAGAAGCGCGCTGCATATGGGAGTCGTTACAGGTGTGGTGCCCCCCTGAGACGGGGTAGCACCGCCCTTACCCCCATTTGAGGTGGCGGCCGACCCATCGGAGCACGCAGCCGTCCAAGCGGCCAGCACGCCGACCAGAATAGAAGAACGTACGCGTGGGGTGACACAAACGTGGATTCGGAACATTTCTTTCATGACCGGGGCGCGTCGGAAGTATATTCGAAAAACTCGACCAAACCGACCGAAGACGCCTCGCCGCCCATGCCCGCACACAATCGGCCGCCGAACGACGGACCCCCTCCCGGGGGCGCCGGAGATGCAGAACGCCGCAAAGCGCGCTTTGATGAGCTGATTCGCGGCGTCGCCCAGGCTCCCCCGATGCCAGTTCCGGTCCGGCACGATCCTCTGCCTTCTCGGATTGATCGCTACGAGATTCTCGATCGCCTCGGCGAGGGCGGGATGGGCGTCGTTTACCTTGCCAACGATGAACGGCTGGACCGAAAGGTGGCGATCAAGCTCGTTCATCCGAGTCACATGACCGAAGTTGCTGCCGAGCGGCTTTTGCGCGAAGCCCGGGCGCTCGCACGATTGTCGCACCCCAACGTGATTCCCATCCACGAGGTCGGCAACTGGAACGATCGCATCTACCTCGTCATGGAGTACGTCGATGGCTGGACGTTGCGAGACTGGGTGCTCCGCCAGCGACCCTCGACAAATGCCATCCTCTCCGCGTACGCCCAGGCCACAAGGGGGCTTCAAGCCGCCCATTCCGCGGGATTGATCCACCGCGACTTCAAACCCGAAAACGCCTTGCTTGGACGGGACGGCCGGGTCCGGGTAGCTGACTTCGGCATCGTGGGCGCGATTGGCGGAAACGGTGAGACTTTGGGAGTGGACGCCGATGCACATCAAGATCCGATCGCTGACCGTTCCGTACCACAACGACTTACCCGAGTGGGTCGTATCATGGGAACGCCTGCGTACATGGCGCCCGAACAATTGGCAGGACACCCACCAAACGCACGCTCCGATCAGTACTCGTTGTGTGTGTCGCTGTGGGAGAGCTTGTTCGGACGACGGCCTTTCGAGGCCAGCGAGCGGGGACCCAAACCGTCGAGCGACTGGGCACGACCTGCGGTGCAAAACGATACGCTTACCCGCGAACCTCCGCAGGCTGCGCCTAATATCTCTGTCCCGGACGGACTTGTCGCTTTGCTGGTCCGCGGACTTTCGTACGATCCCGATGCGCGTTTCGCGTCGCTTTCGGCGGTGCTTGAGGAACTGGAGCGCCTGTCGGAAAACCGTTCGGACGGTCGGGATTCCATTTCAACAGCAAGCACGTCACCCCGAGCCATCATTGACCATCGATTTGAATTGCTCGACACGATGACCGGAGCGAGTCCAGCCAGAGCCGGCACAACAGCGGCAACGACAACGGAGTTGCGACGTGCCTACGATCGGTTAAAACGCCGCGCGGTTGTGCTGCGGATGATCGCCCTCGACCCGCAAACCTCGCGAGCCGCGTCTGGTTGGACGGATGCCTGGTCAACCGTTTGCGGATTGCGTCACCCGAACATCGCCGCGATTGAAGAATTTGGCATTGCCCCGGATGGCCGCATCTATTGCGCCGTGGATCTACCTGACGGTTCACAAACCATCGAACAGGCCGCACGCTCACAACCGCGCGCCATTGTCCTCAACTGGATTTCGCAGATACTGCAGGCGCTCGTCTACTTGCACCGGCAAGGCATCGAGCATCTGCGATTATGCCCCGAAACGGTACGCATCGCGGGCGGCCAGGTTCGACTGCTCGATTGCGGACTTTCCGCACTATTTCACGATCCGCGGACCGGACTCGACGAGGCAAGTTTTTTTTCGGCCCCGGAAATCAACGCCAAATTTCTGGGCGATCACCGAGCCGACCTCTTCTCAGTTGGCAAGATAATCTCACGTTTGCTCCTCGAACAGACGCCATCCCACCTCACCGATACCGATACCTTGCGACTGGGTGAAACCGTGGCACGCATGTCAGCGTCCGACGCGATCTCCCGCTACGCCAACGCGCGTGAGGCCATCGAGGCGATCGGGCAGGCCACGGGTCGAACCTTCGCGGCTGAAACGACTGAGACCCGCGAAAGTTTTTTGCAAGCATCGACATTTGTCGGCCGCCAGATAGAACTGGGAGACGTTCAAAACCGCATCGCAACCGCCATGACGATGGGTACCCCGGTTCAAATTTTGATCGGCGGCGAAAGCGGCGCCGGCAAATCCCGAATGGCGAGAGAGGTAGCGGCGTTTGCCCGTTCTCAAGGCGCTACCGTATTACATGGCCAAGCCCGACGAGAGGCGGCAAGGCCTTTTGACCTGTGGCATGACGTTTTCGCGTGGCTCACTCTCAGCGGTGCCGCGTCCAATATTGAACGGGACGTCTTCGCGGAGGTCACGCCGAGCCTGGCGAGCATCAGCAATCGATCCGAGACCAATCAAACCGAACTGGGGCGCGAGGCTTCCGACAATCGAATCAAGAAAACACTGTTTGATTCACTATCCAGGCTCGACAAGCCGCTGGTTGTGTTCTTCGAAGACCTTCAGTGGGCGGGTGGTGACTCGCTCGAACTCATCGCCGATCTCGCCGCTCAGCGTGAATCAGCATCGCCCGGCCGCACCACCAATTTGCCAATTGTGATTGTTGGCACCTATCGAGCGGACGAGGCACCCGAAATGCCAGCGCGGTTGCCAAACGCCCACACGGTCCACATCAATCGGCTACTGCGGCGCGAGATGCGCGAGATGGCCACGAGCATCGTGGGTACCTTGCGGGAACGCTCCGACTTGACCGACTGGTTGTGGAAAGAAACCGAGGGCAACGTTTTGTTCCTGGTTGAAGTCCTCCGGGCCCTCGGCGAACAGGCCGGAACCCTGGACTCGATTGCGAGCATGCCACTACCGGAGAAGCTATTTGTCGGGGGCGTAAGCCAGGTCCTAAGGCGACGTCTTGACCGAATCGGCAGTGGCGTCCGAAAAACGCTCGACCGGGTCGCGATCATTGGACGGGAACTCGACACGGCATTACTCAAAGAGTTTGGCGAAGCGAACCTCGATGAGTGGCTTGATGAATGCAAGCGGGCGGCCATTCTGGAACATGTGGCGGGAAAGTGGCGGTTCGTGCATGACCAGTTGCGCGAAACCGTGCTCTCGCAGATCGCGCCCGAGCGACGAATCACCATGCACGTCGAGACCGCACGCGTGCTTGAAAAACACGACAATTCGCCGCGTCGATGGCCTGAACTTGCGTATCACTTTCGGCAAGCCGAGATGCCCGAGCGTGAGGCTGTTTACGCCAGCTACGCTGGCGAGCTGGCATTGAGAAGCAGCGCATTCCGTGAAGCAGCTGCATTCACAGAACGCGCAGTCGCGCTCGCGGACAAGGCAAACGCATCACCGCGACGACGCATGCGCAATTTGCGCATGCTCGCCCAGAGTTATTTCGGCATGGGTCGCTTGAAGGAAGCCAATCTTCGGTTCGCGGACGCGTTGCGCATCTTTCATATCAAGACTCCCAAGGGTCGAATGGGTTGGTTTTGTCTATTCGGACGCGAACTGGCGACCTACTTTATTCGACGGGCACTTCCGATGTCACTCCGACGGGCTGGTCCGAAAACACGGAAACTGTGTTCTGAAGCTTCGCTGACTGCTTCCCGTATGTGGAACGTGAGTCTGTATGAGGGAGATACCACGCGAAATGCCGCGCTGTCTTTTTTGTCCGCCAACCTTGCGGACCGGGCGAATACCCACAGCGTGTTTGCGCTTGGCATCCTGGGCTATCTCACCCGACTCATGGGTTCTGAGCGTCTTGCTGAAAAGTTTTTCCGCAGAGCCCGAACTGAAGCTGAACAATTTTCAGAGCATGGCGATGCTGCCCTGACCTCACAAATCCAAGCCGTATCCCTCATCGCAGTTGGACGTCCAGACGAAACTTTGGAGGCGACCTCTTGGGGGATTCAACACGCGCGTGAAACAGGTGACGCGGTTGGAATGGCGACCCTCGGCTGTCTCAATGCGGCAGTCGAATTCTTCCACGGTCGGTTCGAGGAATCCCTTTTACAATATCGGAAGCACATTCGAACGGTCGAGGCTTATCCCGACCACGTTCGAATGTTGTCGGCCGGTGAAATCTACAACCTGTGCCTATTGGGGAGACTATCCGAAGCACAGGATCGACTTGACTTTGCCCACGTGGGGCTACCGGAAAGCGGATTTCTTCTTGGAAAAACTTTGATGGTCGCAAACCAGGCGTTAATACACGTTTGGTCGGGTCGTATCGCAAAGGCTCTCGATGCTTGCACGGTGCTATTGGAATTAATCCTGGATAGGCACGTTGATATACCGGCTGTTTGCAGTCAGGTTCCGCTTGCGCTCACGGAAACGGCAATCATTGTGGAGCGATGTGCGAACGACGTGGGCTACAACGACGCGCTTACCTTCGTTTCGCGGGTCAAGAAAGCCTTGCGACAATGGATTCGAGTCACGCCAAGCGGAAGACCGCTGGCGCTGATCTTCGAAGGTCGGCGGTTGGCGATTGCGGGCAAAGCTGACAAGGCCAGGCGTTTGTTCGACCGAGCTCGAACCGAAGCGAATCACACGAGACAATACTTTTACGTTGCATTTGCGGATCTCGAAGCGGGACGAACCAATCCGAATCAACGCGATCCCACGGCGCTACGGAACGGACGCGATGCCTTCGCGAGCATGGGCTGTGCGATTCATGTCGGCTGGGCCGATGCGTTGCTCGAGGGAAGCACAGACATACAAGGAAAAAACTGGCAACCGTGAACCTCAGTACGAATCCCAAACAAGCGGTCGTCGTCGGGGGAGGCATCATTGGCGCGACCTCGGCTTACTTCCTTTCGCGATCAGGGTGGCAGGTCACCATTCTCGAATCGGCTACCTGGGGACAGGGTGCATCCCATGGCAATTGCGGTCTTGTCTCGCGCTCCCATGTATATCCACTGACGGAACCCGGAGCCGTCAAACGCGCCCTCAGCTCGATTTTCGACCGCAACGCCCCCCTGCGCATCAAGCCGAGAATTGACCCCTCTCTCTGGCGATGGCTGTCGCGATTTGCAAGCAATTGCAATGAAAAGCATATGACATACGCCGCGCGGGTCAGACAGTCTTTGCTTGAAAGTTCGACCCATCTGTACCACATGTTGATAAAAGAAGAGCAGCTGCAATGCGAGTGGAAAACCGCCGGTTGCCTTTTCCTATTTCAGACGCCGAGGGGGCGAACTCACTTCGATCGAACCATCGAGCGGCTCGCCGCGTTCGGGTTTACGGGTGATGCCATCAGCGGTTTAGATTTGCCAGCCTTCGAGCCCGCACTGAAGTCGGACCTTCACAGTGGTTTTTTTTACGGACACGACGCTCACCTTCATCCGGGGAGGCTGATGGATTCGATGCGCGCGATTCTCGTGAGGCGCGGCGTTAGAATCATCGAAAACACATCTGTGCGTCGTTTCGACATTCACGATGGGAAAGTCCATGCGGCCATCACGGATGATGCCTTCTACCCCGCAGAAGCCTTTGTTCTTGCAGCGGGTGCCCGTAGCCCTGCCCTTCGCGCGCGCCTCGGATGCCCCATACCCATCGTTCCAGCCAAGGGTTACTCGACGACGATGAACCGACCCACCATCTGCCCCACACGGCCGCTGTATTTTCATGAGAAGAGAGTCGTCGCGACGCCGATGGACACTGCCTATCGACTTGGATCAACGCTGGAGTTTGCCGGGTTCGATTCATCGCTTCATCCCTACCGTATCCGCATGCTGCGGGAAGGTGCAGAGGGCTTTATGAACGATCCGCACCCAGATCCCGTCCTCGAAGAGTGGTACGGATATCGGCCAATGACCTCGGATGGGATTCCCATGATTGGACTCGCGCCGAAGGCCGTCAACCTGTGCATCGCCACGGGCCACAACATGGAGGGAATCTCCATGGCCCCGGGTAGTGGGAAGCTCGTAGCCGAAATTCTCGGCGGGATACCGACCCACATTGATGCCGAGCCTTTTCGGCCAAATCGATTCTAGATTGTTGCCGACGGATCCCTACAAGGGCGTTCTTTCAGCACTCGGCACCCACAAGTGCCAGCCGTAACCACTTGGATTTGTTGAGTAACGTCCTTTTCAGACACTGAAACCTTGACGCTCGTGCCTGGGTGATTCACTGATGGGCCCGTCAGGACGCTCCTGACGCAATCCGTTATCACCGTCACTCAGGAGTCTCGAATATGAAGGTCAGGCCGCTACACGACCGCATTCTGGTAAAGCGCATCAACCAAGAGGAGAAGACCAAGGGTGGTCTGTACATTCCCTCCACTGCGCAAGAAAAGCCGCAAGAAGCCGAGGTGGTTGCAGTTGGCAACGGCGTTTTGCTCGAGAACGGCAGCGTCCGCAAGCTGGAAGTCAAAAAGGGCGATCGCGTTCTCTTCGGCAAATACTCCGGTACCGAGATCAAACTCGATGGCGACGAGCACATCATTCTCAAGGAAGAGGACATCCTCGCAATCCTTGGTTAATTCCGGTTAATTCCGTATCACAAATTTCAGATTTCAGGAGATAAACAATGTCAGCCAAGCAAATCGTATTCTCAGAAAAAGCGCGAGCTTCCGTGGCCAAAGGCCTCGATGCACTTGCAAATGCCGTCAAGGTGACGCTCGGACCACGCGGTCGCAACGTTATCATTGAGAAGTCATGGGGTTCGCCACTCGTGACCAAGGACGGCGTCACCGTCGCCAAGGAAATCGAGCTCGAAGACAAGCTCGCCAACATGGGCGCGCAGATGGTCAAGGAAGTTGCCTCGAAGACCTCGGACATCGCAGGCGACGGCACGACGACCGCCACTGTTCTTGCTCAGTCCATTTACCGCGAAGGCTCGCGCCTCGTGGCGGCGGGTCACAACCCGATGGATATCAAGCGCGGCATCGAAGCCTCGGTTGAGAAAATGATGGAGGCCCTGAAGGATCTCGCCAAGGTGACCAAGGGCAAAGAAGAAATTGCCCAGGTTGGTACGATCAGCGCCAACGGCGATCGCGAGATCGGCGACATGCTGGCCGAGGCCATGGAAAAAGTCGGCAAAGAAGGCGTGATCACGGTCGAAGAAGCCAAGTCGATGGAGACGCAGCTCGACATCGTTGAGGGCATGCAGTTTGACCGCGGCTACCTCTCCCCCTACTTCGTCACCGACGCCGATCGCATGGAGTGCGTGATGGAGGATCCTTACATCCTTATCAATGAAAAGCGCATCGGTTCTATGAAGGACCTCGTTCCAATCCTCGAGCTGGTTGCCAAAAGTGGCCGTCCCTTGCTCATCATCGCAGAAGACGTCGAAGGCGAAGCGCTTGCAACGTTGGTGGTGAACCGCTTGCGTGGCACGCTCAACGTTGCTGCCGTCAAGGCCCCGGGCTTTGGTGATCGCCGCAAGGAGATGCTGAAGGATCTCGCCATTCTTACCGGTGGTCAGTCGATCACGGAAGATCTCGGTATTAAACTCGAGAGCATCACCCTGAAGGATCTGGGTCGTGCTCGCCGCGTGAAGATCGACAAGGACAACACCACGATCGTCG
>JAYUPZ010000441.1:0-7066 GCA_043759805.1 Myxococcales bacterium
CGTTCTGCCAGATCGCGCTCCTTGCGATCGGTGGGCAGGAACACCATGCCCACGCCGTATTCGCCAGCCGGTGGCAAATGAATGTCGTCGTTGACGAGAACTGATCGGAAGAATCGATCCGGAATTTGGAACAAAATACCGGCGCCGTCACCTGTGTTGGCCTCGCAGCCGCACGCTCCGCGATGCGCGAGGTTGCGCAAGATCTCCGCGCCACTGCGCACGATTGCGTGGGACTTCCGCCCATGCAGGTCGGCGATGAAGCCAACCCCGCACGCATCGTGCTCATGGCTGGGGTCATATAGACCTTGTTTTTCGGGAAAACCGTTGGGAGATTTGCCTGGCTGGTTCATCGCTTGCGTCAAAAAAAGGCCGTCGCTATCGACAGCCTGGTATTGGGGTTTAGCCCCACAGGGGAAGTGAAGCTAGCACCTCGTTTTGCTCCGTGACAATCCAGCATTTCTCTTGCGATGGGTTTTTTTAGAAACCGAAACCTGACCGAAACAATTGCGCAACCTTGGAGCCATAACGAGCAGCATCTGGAAACATTGAATTAACAAATTACCCTTGAAATGAGCTTGATTCGCACACCAGTCGTGTAATGTTTCCAACACGATGCGAGCAATAGTCGTTACGTCTCGACCCGGGAATGCATTCGACGAACCCACCACTCCCGGCTACGCGTTGCGCGAACTGGGCTGCGAGGTGGTTCCCGTCGGCTTCGATTTGGACGAACTGCCGGACGACATCGAACAGGTTCGCCCCCAGGTTGTCTTGATTGACGCGGGAGCCCACCTTGAAATTGGACGCGCGGCCGTCAAGCACGTTCGCGCCTCGCCTTCCCTCGCGGACGTACCCGTGCTGTTGTGCATCGAGGTTTCGCGGCTCCCCGGTCTGGATCCCGAGATTGGTGTGGATGACTTCGTGTTGTCGCCGATCGTTGGTCCCGAACTTTACGCCCGCGTCCGTCAGCTGGATTGGCGACTCTCGTCGTTCCGGGCTGCGGGGCGAATCAAGATGGGCGATCTCATCATAGATACCGTGGCGGTCGAGACGCACTACCGTGGCAAACCACTTAAACTGCCCCGGCAAGAGTTTCAGCTATTGAAATTTCTGGCCACCGGCGCAGGCCGGGTCTTTACCCGCGAGCAGCTTCTGTCCCGTGTGTGGGGGTACCGTTACACTGGCAATACCCGTACCGTGGATATCCACATTCGGCGCCTGCGCTCGAAGCTCGGCGCTGGTGCAGACCTCATCGAAACGGTCCGCCACGTCGGATATAAGATGAAGATGCCGGGATAATACCGGCTGCGGTGTATCCTGTCGGCCCTATGCCGATGGGACTTCGAGTCGCCTTTCAAGGAGAAGCAGGTGCGTTCAGCGAGGAAGCTGCGCGCGGCGTGTTTGGAACCGACGTGCAGACCGTGCCGCTGCGCACCTTCGAGGAGATGTTCGACGCGGTCAAAACAGGCGCCGCGCAGGCCGCGATGGCGCCCATCGAAAACACCCTCGCCGGCTCGGTCATCAAAAACTACGACCTTCTTGTCGAACACGATCTGACCATCGCCGCGGAGGTTGTGTTGCGAATCGTCCACAATTTGATGGCGGTTCCGGGCGCCACGCTTGAAGGGCTCCGACGGGTTCACTCGCATCCGGTGGCGCTCGCGCAATGTGAGCTGTTTTTCAAAGCGCATCCCCACCTTCAGGTGGTTTCCGACTATGACACCGCGGGCAGCGTCAAGGATGTAATGGCCCGGGGTCGCGACGACGAAGCGGCCATCGCGAGCAGTATGGCGGCCCAGGTTTATGGCGCTCAGATCCTCGCCTCGGGGATTGAAAGCAACCAACAGAACTACACGCGCTTCTTTGTGTTGCGCGATCCGAATCGCCAAAACGAGATTCCGATTCCGGCCAGCGCATCCGGTTGCAAGAGCTCGATTGTGTTTGGTCTTGCCAATCGACCCGGCGGTCTTTACGAGGCGCTTGCCGCCTTTGCGACCGAGAAGGTCGATCTGACCAAGATCGAATCGCGGCCCATCGTGGGACGACCCTGGGAATATTCGTTTTACCTCGACTTCATGGGTAGCACCGAACCAAACGTCGATGGCAGCTCTACACCGGTCACGCGAGCGCTTGAGAAACTGCGGGATTCGACCGATTTCGTCCGCATTCTCGGCTCATACCCGACGCTCAGGGTATAAACCTTGCCTTCGCCATGACCGATCTTAAAACGAACCCGAACAAGCCTGTGGCTACGGAAGAGAATCCGCTTGCCCCCTTGCGCGCGGAGCTTGATCGCATGGATGCCCAGCTCGTCGGCCTCGTGGCCAAACGCCTTGAAACCGTGAGAAAAATCGTCGCCGCGAAATCATCTCGCACCGGCGCCATTCGGGATGCCGCACGCGAACGCGAAGTGCTGAGTCGGGTGGAGGCGGAGGCTCGCGCTCAGGGGATCTCCGGGCCACTCATTCGCAGGATCTTCACCGAGATCATCTCGCATTCGGTGTCGATGCAATCCACCACACTGTCAGGGACGGGAAGTGGCGAGACCGCCGAGCGCGTAGCCCTGCAGGGCGATGCGTGGAGTTACGACCATCTCGCTGCCGAACAATACCTCGGAGGCCGTGGCAAACGGGGCGACTATGTTGCCTGCGAATCCATGCAAGCGGCCATAGAACGCGTCGAGGCGGGAGATGCAGACTTCGCGTTTTTGCCCATCGAAAACACCTTCGCGGGCAGCATCAACCAGGTCTACGATCTGTTGCGCGAGCGCGATGTACACATCGTCGGTGAAGAGACTTTCAAGATCGATCATTGTCTGGCGGCTCCGAGCGACGTACCACTTTCGGCGCTTGAGCGGATTCTTTCGCACCCACAGGTGTTGGAACAATGCTCGGACTTCATCGATCACCTGCCGCGCGCGCGCGCATCCGCAACACGAGATACCGCACAAGCCCTGCGCACGGTCACAGAATCCCAGGACCCGAGCCAGGCCGTGATAGCAGCCCCTGGCGCGGCCGAAGCGTTTGGTCTCACCATCTTGCGACACGGTGTCGGAAACATCGACGTCATTCAGTGCCGATTCGTGGCACTCGCGCGCGCCGCATTGCCCATCGACAACCGGGTGCCCTGTAAAACCAGCCTGATCCTGGTGACGCGGCACGAACAGGGGGCGCTGTTGCGCTGCCTGCAGATCCTCTCGGACCATGGTGTCAGCCTCACCAAGCTCGAGAGCCGACCGCAACGAAATCGACCGTGGGAATACCTATTCTTCATCGACTTCGAGGGACACGTCGAGGCGGACAACGTGCGTACCGCGCTGGAGGCGCTGCGCGGTCAGTCAGTTTTTCTAAAAATACTCGGTTGCTACCCCGCCAAGGCGACGGCGGGCGAACCTCAAAAAAGCCAAATTGTGCCCGGTGCTTCGCCCACGGTTGAGTCTCGCCCGGCGGCACCCTCCCCGCCTTCGGCATCCGGAGTGGTCACCACCGCAGGTCGACTTTCGGAGCGAGGATCGCGAACTACCGACACCGTGATCCGAGTCGGTAATCTGCTGATTGGCGGCGACGGCATTGCCTTGATGGCAGGGCTGCCCTCGCCACTCGGCGCAGAAAACGTGGATCAGGCCGCGCGCATCATCCGGGCCCACGGAGGCCATGTTCTGCTCGGTGGCTTGCCCTCGGCCAACAGTAGCACAGGAAGCGTTGACGACCGGAACGTGCGCGCCCAGCTCGTCGCAGCCGGTAAAACCCATGGCATCGCGGTTGCGAGTGA
This sequence comes from Myxococcales bacterium, assembly GCA_043759805.1. Lineage (GTDB taxonomy): Bacteria > Myxococcota_A > Polyangia > Fen-1088 > Fen-1088 > JAWXBF01. Next base: position 3,772 of record JAYUPZ010000441.1, read on the forward strand.
AGTGACGGCGCCCGACCAGGTCCGCGCCGCATCGAACGAGCTCGATCTCTTGCTGGTCGGCGCGCGCAACATGCAGAACTTCGACCTGCTGCGAGAGCTCGCGCGGATCGATCGGCCCGTCATTCTTGAGCGGGCACCGTCTGCGACTCTCGACGAGTGGCTCGACAGTGCCGATTTCATCCTGTCGCATGGCAATGGTCAGGTTCTGCTCTGCGAACGTGGCATTCGGACGTTCGAGAGCGGGAGTCGCAACACACTGGATCTTTCGGCGGTGGTATCACTGCGCGCACGAACGCACCTACCGATCCTCGTTGATCCGAGCCGCGGCACGGGTCAGAGGAATCATGTCGCGCCCATGGCGCTTGCAGCGCTTGCAAGCCTCGCACACGGGCTCATCCTCGCAGTCACGACCTTGCCACTCAAGGAGGACGAACGGGACGAGTTCGCCGCCCTCGACGAAAATGGGCTCGCGAAGCTCGTCACCAACCTCGGTCGCTTGCGACCGGTCTCGTGACGGACAGGATGCTACCCGTTGGCATTCGAGTTTCGAGTGCCGAAGACCCACGTCTGGTCGGCTACCGGGAACTCAAAGAGCAGCGATTGCAGGCCGATTCTGGCAAATTCGTCGCCGAAAGCATTGGTGTCCTTCGCGTGCTTCTCAAGAGTGCACTTGCCGTGGATTCGATTCTCACCAACGAAACGAAATACGAATCGACAGTGGCGGCCCTGGCAGACGCAGGTAGAACGGATGTTGCGATCTACGTCGCTTCGCAATCGGTCATGGACGGCATCGCGGGTTTCAATGTCCACCGGGGATGCCTCGCCATCGGGCGTCGTCCCAGTGTGACCACCATCCCCAACAACGCGCAACTGGTTGTCGCACTCGAAGATCTCGTGGATGTGGACAACGTCGGAGCCATTGTGCGCAATGCGTGTGCGTTTGGAGCCGACGCGTTGTTGTTGTCACCTCGGTGTGCCGATCCGTATTACCGAAAAGCCATTCGAGTCGCGATGGGCAACACTTTCTCGCTTCCCATCGTTCGCTCACAAAAATGGCCCGATGCGTTGCTTGCCTGCCGAGAACAGATGGGGGCAGATCTGCTGGGCGCAGTCGTCGATTCCGGCGCCTCGCTTTTATCCGAGTACCGTCGTACCGGGCCGGTAATCCTGCTGGTTGGCAGCGAGGGCCCAGGCCTCTTGCAATCCACACTTGCCCTCTGCGATCACCGCCTGACGATCCCCATGATGGGAGCCGATTCACTCAACGTGGCCAATGCAACCGCGGTTTTCCTCTATCAACTCTGCTAAATTGCGTTCATGCCAACCTGGGCAAAGATACTGACCACCATCGCGGTGGTGTGTTCCGTGCTTTGGCTCGTTTACCAGATCAAATTGGTTCGACTTCGGCGACGCAACCTAATCCACTGGGAAAAAGGCGAGCCGCTTGAAGGCGGCGTTGATCGTTGGGACTAGACGCCCGACGTTTCGATCACGCTGCGCAAAAATGCCAGGTAGTACTCCGCATCCCGACGCTCCTCGAGATCGCCGCGCTCCACGGCGTCCTCACAAAGCTTGCGCAATTCGCCGACGCGACGAGACGGCGGCAGCGCGAACGCCTGCATAATCTCGGTACCGAGACCGGGAGGCAATGGCGGCACGCGTGCATCAAGTTCGCGCAAAGCTTCAATACGCGCGACCAACGCTTCGACGTTGTTTGCCACCTGTTGTTTGCGCCCGGGCCTCCGGGACGTTACGTCAGCCAGCGAAAGTTCTACCAGGCGCTGAAGGTGTGGACCCATTTCCCGATCAAAACGTCGCACAGCCCCATCGGTCCATGAGGGCTCGTATGCATTCGCGCGTAGGTGATTGTGGATGAGAAAGCGAATGTTCTCACGATCGTCTTGCACGAACTCAAAGCGGCGCGCTATCCGATCAAACATGCGGGCACCGACTTCGGCATGTCGGTGAAACGTCACCTTGTTGCCGGGCAGAATTCGACGCGTTTTGACCTTGCCAACATCGTGTAAAAGGGCCGACCAGCGCACGATGGGATCCGGCGTGCTTTGTTCGACGACCTGCTTGGTGTGTTCCCAAACATCCTTGTGGCGTCGCCCGGCTTCCTGGGAAAAATTTACGGTGGCATCCAGCTCGGGCAACACAATTGCAAGCACGCCGGCATCGTGTAGCCATTGAAGCCCGGCGCCAAGGTGTGGTGCCGTAATGATGGTTCCGAGCGCCGCGCGAATCTTCGCAGGCGTGAGCGACGTCACCCGATCGGCGACGCTTCTGGCGGCGAGGGCAATCGTGTCGGGAAGAGCAACGCCTTCAACCGCAACACGACATGCGACACGAAAGATATCCTCGGGATCGGTCCCCATGGAATCCACGTTCGACAGTTCCTGGGACATGGCGAGCCTGGGATGTGCTTTTAGTGACCGATCTTCATGCGGTCCTGCTCCATCTTGCGGCGCAGGTGCTCAACGATCGGCTGTGCTTGCTTCAGGCGGTCGGCGAGCGCCCCCTCGGCGATCGGATAATCCGTCGCGAACTCAACGGCTGCGTCGTAGAGGTCATTGCCGAGCTCTTCGTCGGCGATGTACATCGCTACGGTCTTCTTGCCGAAAATGCCTTTTTTCATGGAGCCGAAGCGACCTTCGAGCCAGTCCATCACATCGTCACCCAGGGCGGTGCGGAACAACGACAGATCGCTGTAGAGCGCCGAAAAGGATTCGATCCGTCGCGTCTGAAAATCAGCAGCGCCATCACCACCCAGATCGATCACCCGCTTGAGTGCCATGCGCAGCAGCACGACATCCTCGGCGTGTCGAAGGTAGGGCTCAAAATGCCGATCCTTCGGGTTGATGATGTGGATGACCGCCCCAGCCGCGACCTCACGCGCACCTTCGGCCAAATCAGGCTCAGAAACTGCCCCCACAACCGTCTTAAGATCAAACGGTAGTGCCTCAAGTGCAGCGGCAAATCGCCGCAAGAATTCCTGCTCGTTTTCCATGACGCCGACCGACGGTTCTACCACGCAGGGGCTGACAAACAAGCATCCCGCTGAAATCTTGTGATTTTATGGGCCAGGCAGGAACGCAATGTGATCAATATAGACCGTGTTTTTGGCCGTCCCATTGCCAAGCAAGAAAAGCACACCGAGTTCAATCGGCCGCTCGTCCTCAAACGCTTCGGGAACGGTGACGACGAAGGTATTCCATTTACCCGAGATGAGCTGACCCGCAACGTGCCGATCGGCTGTCCAGGAGCCCTTCCTCGTCGTTTGCATGAACGACTC
>JAYUPZ010000442.1:0-7054 GCA_043759805.1 Myxococcales bacterium
CGCGGTCCTGTTTCTACTCCATGCACGACATGCCACGCGGCACCGGTGCTTGTGGATTGTCTGCCCATTTCATGATCGACAGCGACGGCACCATCTATCAAACACTGGATGTCACCGAGCGCGCCTATCACGCCGAGCAATCGAATCAAAACGGAATCGGAGTCGAGATCTGCAACCTTGCGGATGCCGGCCGAAAACGCAAACAGTTGCCTCTCGACTATGCAACCCGCCCAGTTCGCAACGTTGTCATCAACGGCCACACCTACGAGGCCTTCGATTTTCGTCCCGAGCAATACCGTTCAGTGATTGCGCTGTCCCGTGTTCTGTTGCGCGTGCTACCCGGCATCAAACCCATCATCCCGACTGTGAACGGCGAGGTGATGTTGTCTACATTGCCCGACCCACTGGCATTCGCGGGCATTGTTGGACACCTGCACGTTGATCAGGAAGGGCACAAATGGGATCCAGGGGCATTCCGATGGGACCACCTAATGTCGGCAATCAACAGTGTATACCTGCCATTGCAAATTCGTGGGTATACCCAGCTATCGGCCACCGACGAGGCTGAAATCATGCGTGTCACGCGTGCGGTGTTTGAGCCGGTGGAGGAACAAGGATCCGGCCATTTTCCGATTTCAACCGGAGGCGTATGGCACAGTGGCGTACAGCTACCTGGCAAGGAGGGCGCGCTGGTCATCGCGCCACTTGGAGGCGTATTGGTCGCCGCAAGGCTGGCGCAACACGGCGACGATTCCACATCTTTTGTGCTCATCAGACACACACCTGACATCGCGGGGAAACCCGTGACGTTTTTTTCCTTGCTCGCGCATCTACAAACGGTACCCGTGCGGGCAGACACATCCTTGCCGTGGCTTCGAGCACTGTTCAAGAGCCGCGACCGAACCCAGCTTGAGCGGTTGCGCCACGGAGGCATCGCGATGCTAAATCAGCGACTGACCGCCGGCGAAACCGTCGGTATTGTCGGTAAGATAAACCGTGGCCCCGAGCAGACTCGCGGCGTCCGATTCGAGATATTCTCGTCCGAAAAAGTATCGGACAATTTCGGACCGTTTCGCTACATCCGCGCCCAGAACGATGGCGTGACCTCCAACCGTACAGCCGTTCTTTCGCTGCTGGGCGCGCGCTCAAACGACGAGTTGACCACCAGCTTTCTTGCGGCGTTCTTTCGCAGCGACAAGCTACCTCAGCGCCAAGCTCTACGTCGATTGGTATTCCAGCACGTTCACGAATGGAGCAACAACTGGAACGATCAGACCGTATCGAAATTGCAGGAATTGTCGGCGCTGTCCGAAGCGCAACGGCTGGCCTTTTTTCGGAATCGTATTGCCCCCTACCAATTCTGGACTCGAGACGTCGTACATCATGCGCGGTTGCCATCCGACGGCGTGGTGTTTTCGTACAACCCGATCACGTTTCTGGCTGCACTGGCGGCTTCTCGTGCTGGCTTCAAGCTGAACTGGCCAGCGGCGTCAGCAGTGGACGATGATAAACCTGTGCGAGCAATCGACCCGGCAACGTTTTCACCGTGGCTTTACCCACCCTCATTTCCCAAAAGCGCTCAACCCATTTTCGGCCCACTCGCCCGCACCGAGGTCGCCCCCTTGTTGCGCGAAGAAATCCCGCTCATCGACAGCGAGTCGATTCACGAATAAACATCGCCACCAATCCAGAACGCGTGCGGCGTCAGGCTTTGGTCAGCGAAATATTGCGGTGAAGACGTTCCAGGTCGGCAGATCGACGGCGTTCAGAGCTTCATCTTGTTGGTAATTGAAGGCAGCCACCCCGATTCCATTGTCCGACATTCCGCAAGACACCGGTAATACCCGCAACATCGGCAAGCGATGCACGTTGGTCGTCACTGACCACTTTCCACCGACGGGTAAACGCGCCCCCCAGACACTGAATGTGTAGTCGTCAGTCGCCGATTCATCCCGACGCCATACCGCCAAGACGTTGCCGGTGGCATCGACTCCCACGCAGGGCTCGGGATCTCGGTCGGTTCTGAGCCTGGCGCGGTTCATCGACTCGAGCCCTATCGGCTCTGACCACACCCCGCCGAGTGGCAGCCGGCTCGAATGAACATTCCACCCGGTGGCGCCTTGCGTGGAGGCCCAAACCGCCGTGACAGTTCCGAGCTTGTCCACCACGGCAGAGGGCACACCAGCGGTCGAACCAATCGAAACCGGCGCCTGCCCCAGGAACGCTTCGCCGTTGAAGACGCGGGAAAACAAACCGCCTGAGGTAGTCCACAACAAAACGCCACGCCCTTCTCCGTTCAAAACAACGAGGGGATCAAAGGCTCGATCATCCGACGTTTCCATCAGAACAGGGGCTGCAACCGTCGCACCGTTGAAGCGCGCCGTCCAAATGTTTTCCGTAAATACCCCGCCCTGAGAGAAAGCAATGATGCCCTGATCCTGCGCGTTGACGGCGACCTTCGCCGTGTATTCGTCGTCCAATACAGAGGGCATCACCGCCGCCACGTTCGACCAGACAGAACCTCCGAAGAATGCCGACCAGAGTGTCGTGACGTTCGAGTTGTCGATGTCTTTTGTGAGCGCGTCCCAAACGATTCGTGCCTTTCCGGCACGCGAAACAGCGATATCCAATCCGGTCCAGCTATCACCCTTCCACACGGGTTGGGGCGCCGTCCAGTTTACACCGTCCATCGAAGTGCTGCTCCAAATGCCGCGATCAGCAACAGCAGTCTCGGCTGGTGTCATGGCCCAAGCCACGATGGCGCGCCCATTTCCGTCGATACCAATCACCGCGTTTTGCGGATACACACGGTTGTCGATGGGTATCACACTGCCCCACACACCTGTTGCTGCAGTGTATTTTTTGGACTTTACTTTGTTTGATTCGGTCCACACCACAATGGCGTCGCCGTTTGGCGTAACCGCCACCTGCGGATCAATGGAGTAATCAGAACCATCGTCCTCTTGATTGGTCGCCATCGCCCACTTGGGATCCGGATTGATGACAACCACCGTAGCATCCGGCATTGTATCCTTCTTTGTGCCCGCATCGTTGACTGGGATCAACATCGTGTCATTGCCGGTAACGGGAATGTCAACGCCGCCGTCAACGCCAGGTTGCCCGCTCCGTGCAGACAACACCACTTCAGCCACGTTGCTGGTTCCGCCCGGAATCGCGCGAACCGCCGCTGAACGACCCGAGCCAACTTCAGCACCACTTGCAGCAAGCGCCCGCACGGCGATGACAATGTCGCGCTCGCTTTCGATATCGAGATAAATTGCTAACCGTGTCACACCGCTGACATCTGCTGAAAACGAGAAATCGCGCCGTTCAATAGGGTGATCCTCGTGGCTGGCGAGAATTTCGAGCGAGGCAATTGACCCTGGCTCCAGATCGTTTGCCAGGGAAACATTGACCGGCACGAGGGCTCGACCATTTTCGGTACAACCGGTCAGAATCAATGCGACCGCGGCAGACAGCGACAGAAGGTGAAGTTTCGTTTTCATTGCAATTAACCTGTTGTAGGAATCAAAGACAAATCGTACCGGCTGGGCAGCTGGGTTCCTTGGTGCTGTCGAACGCGCCACCCACTACGAGACCGACCACAACGGCCGCTGTCGCAAAAGCCACGCCGCCCCAGAACCATCCACTCTCAAGAATGCTCCCTCCTTCGCTAGACGATGTCTCGCTGACGAGGGGCACAGCTGCGGTGTCATCCGGTGCAGTCTTTGGTTCTGTTGGCACGGGCGTCACGACGGGCTCCGTGACCGGGTCCCGTTTTGGCGCAGCGTTGGCAGCCTGCGAAGCCTTGATTGCCTCCATTTCCTTGATGTAGCCCTCGACCTCGGCCCGTTCCGGGGCCGTCACCCCTTGCGCCTTCCGCAAATAATCGCGGAAGGCTGAGATAGCCTTGTCTGGAACGCCCAAATTTTGGTAGGCGCGCCCGATGTTGCGCAAATACGTGGGATGCAACGATTCGGCGTAGAGCTTGGCGAAGAGATCGATGGCCTCCTCGTAGCGCCCGGCCGCAAAAGCTTCACGGGCTTTCAACTCCTTGGCATCGGCTGCAAGCGCCTGGGATGGCACAAGCGGTGTCGAGCTGAGTAACAAGAAAAGGGCCAGCAACCAACGGGTCGCAAGTCGTAAGGAAATAGCTTTCATTGCGGATGAAGATATTAACGCGAAACGCTCACAATTACTCGGGACCGCATGCGCCCATCGGAAATGAACAGGAAGGGCCGCTCTGGCCGTACACTTGGGGCCCATGGCGCCTTCGGCAACAATCTACCATTTGAAAATTGACCTCTCGGATGTGACGCGTGGCGTTTACGAATCCCTGGATCTGCGGATTGCACGGCACCCGTCGGAATCGATGAGGTACCTGCTGACGCGGGTCATTGCCTACTGTTTGTGTTACGAGGAAGGCATAGCCTTCACGAAGGGACTATCGAATGCGGACGAGCCAGCCGTCTGGGTTCGGGATCTGCAAAACAACTTGCGGGTTTGGATCGAGGTCGGCTTACCATCAGCCGATCGGCTGCACAAGGCGCGCAAGGGTTGCAATCGGGTTGTCATCTTCACGCAACACGATCCCGCCCTGCTCAGGAAGGCTGCAACCGAGAGGGATATCCATCAGGTCGAAACCATCGAGGCCCACGCCATCGCCCCTGCGTTTTTGGACGAACTCGACGCAGCGACCAACCGCAACACGGAATGGGTCCTCGTTCACACCGATGGAGACATCCTCGTCACGGTGGGTGACGACGGATATTCTGGAACAGTTGAGCGGTTCTCGCTGACCTAGGTGCCCCCCCGGGATCTGCTCGGGGAGTCGAATATTTGGCAATGCCATGTCATGGTCTGGCTGCCACAAGGAGAATCGATATTTTTACTGAGATAGCCATCACCGTTGCACTCATCCTTGCCAACGGTGTTTTTTCGGGAGCCGAGATAGCCATTGTTTCGTTGCGTCGGACCCGCGTGCAACAATTGCTTGATGAAAAACGCAGCGGTGCGCAGGCCTTGTTCGACCTGCGATCGCATCCCGAGCGTTTCCTCGCGACGGTGCAAGTCGGCATCACGCTTGTCGGAACTGCGGCGGCCGCCTTCGGTGGATCCAGCCTGTCCAAGTACTTGGCACCTGTCTTCGCACGCATCTCGTGGTTGGCCGAAAACGCCGAGGTCGTGGCCTTTGGCTCCATCGTGGCGCTCATTTCATACCTTTCGCTGGTGTTCGGTGAACTGGTGCCGAAATCTCTGGCGTTGCGCCTCGGTGAGCGTTACGCGCTCTTGATGGCCCGTCCGCTGGTAGGGCTTTCGATTTTGGCGAAACCCGTGGTTTGGTTTCTGACGGTCAGCTCCAACGTCGTGTTGCGCCCATTTTCCGACAGCACGAATTTTATGGAGATGAAGGTCTCGAAGGAAGAGCTTTTGCAAATGGTCGACGAGGCCGGCGAGTCCGGGGTTCTTGATGAACACGCGAGCGAACTTGCATCGCGCGCACTGTCGTTTGATCAGTTGAGCCTCTCGAGCGTGATGGTGCCTCGGAACCGAATCGACGCACTCGCGGTCGATGCCACTGTCGACCAGATCCGCAAATTCGTTTTGAAGGAGCGCCGGTCACGTTTCCCCATCTACGAGGGCGTCCTCGACAACGTCATCGGTTACATCAACGCCAAGGACATCGTGTCGGTCGCGTGGGACGGCAAACCAACCCGGCTACGCAACCTGGTCAGACCAATGAAGGTTTTTCCGGAAACAGTGGCTGCCATCGAAGTGTTGCGTTTCATGCAACTCAATCACCAGTCAATTGCAATCGCCGTGGATGATCACGGCTCGGTTTCCGGACTAGTCACCTTTGAAGATCTTGTTGAAGAGATCGTGGGTGATTTTTTCAGCGAGGCCCCGGAAGGCGCACTCTCGATTCAACCACAACCCGACGGATCGATTTTCGTGCGTGGAGACGTGCCGCTGCGCGAGATCAATCGTGAGCTGACATTGCCCCTTGTAGGTCCAGACGAGGTGGGCACGGTAGCGGGACTTTGCATCCATCTCGCAGGTGGAATCCCGCACCGGGGCGCGCGCCTCGCGGCGAACAACGGAACTGTCCTCGTGATCATGGACGCAACAAGCCGATCGGTGAAGCGGGTGAAACTTATTCCACCCCCAATGGCCGAGGACTCGTCGGGGTAGCGAACCCTCGTATTTTTACTGCCCGACGGCGATGTCATCGAGATAGAAACGGAAGCCACAGCTTGGGCTTGCACAACCCGCAAAGCCAACCAAGATCTCTGTGATGGTTGCACTGCTCGGGGTGCCCACAATATCCGCAATCGGTATCACAATCTGGTTCCAGCCACCGCGCAGGGCCGACCGGTTGTACTTGATCGTCTCGATACCGCGGCCGCCCCCCGGGGCCGCATAGTTTCCACCCACCTTCAACGTTACAAGCGCGTTGTTTGGCGCAGATTTTCCGACATCGGGAATCATGTTGACCCAAAATGCGATCTTCGGAGAACGATTGGCGGGCGTTGCCTGAACGCCCCAGCCGAACTCGGCGTAGTTAATATTCTGCATTGTGAACTTCACGGCATGGCTGCTTGAAAACGATTGCTCGGCGGAATAGGCAAGCGTAGTTTTGCCTTCCTGACCTCGGCCCATCCATTGCGTACCACTGCCACTGCCGACCCCGTCGCCGTTCCAGATAATTTTTTCGCCGACAAGTGCAGAGGCAGGACGAGGCAACGCGGCATCAACGATGGCGGTACTGGCGTCCTTTGAAGATGCGACTCCGGCATCCATCGTCACTGCAGCGCCGCCCCGCCCGGCTTGACTGGAAACCTCGCCACCCGCCGTGCCGCCCTCGCCACCACCAGCACCCGCCGAGCCTTGCTCGCCCCCGCCCTCATGCCCTCCGCTGGACGGCTCCACGTTATCAGACGTCGTCGCGGAATTCCCACAACGGAATGAAAAAATCGCAATGACCGCCACACCAAAGATTCGGATGCTTCTCTGAACCACGCGAGTGCTCCTGCTCGCCAGGTTAACATTTCGG
>JAYUPZ010000443.1:0-3349 GCA_043759805.1 Myxococcales bacterium
CGATTGATTCGGCGAAACCGTACGACATCAAGCAGATCATCACGCGGGTTCTTGATGTTGGCGACTTCTTTGAGATACAGCCCGAATTCGCCAAAAACATCGTGGTCGGACTTGGCCGACTTGATGGTCGACCGGTCGGCGTCGTCGCCAATCAACCGGCGCACCTTGCGGGCTGCCTCGACATCGATGCCTCAATCAAGGCGGCGCGCTTTGTTCGATTCTGCGACTGTTTCAACATCCCGATCGTCACCTTTGTTGATGTCCCGGGTTTCCTTCCGGGCACGGCACAGGAATTCGGCGGCATCATCAAACACGGGGCCAAGCTTTTGTATGCCTACGCCGAGGCGACAGTTCCGAAGTTGACGGTGATCACCCGCAAGGCCTACGGCGGCGCGTACGACGTCATGGCATCCAAACACATCCGTGCTGACGTGAACCTGGCATTCCCGACGGCCGAGATCGCTGTCATGGGACCGGACGCAGCCGTTGGCATCATCCACCGGGAGGCGCTTGCTTCCGCAGCCGATCCGGCAGCAGAACGTGCCCGTCTGGCACGAGAATACCGAGATCGCTTCGCCAATCCCTACAGCGCGGCCGCCCTTGGTTACATCGACGAAATTATTTTGCCCCGTCAAACCCGCGCCCGTCTTTGCGTGTCGCTCGACATGCTCCGCAACAAGCGACAAACCCTTCCCTCGCGAAAACATGGCAACATTCCTCTGTGACGGCACGCAGGGACGCAACGGAAGCCACGGAAATGATGCGTACGACGTTTAAGTACGCGTCGCGCGCTGCGATTGCGGGACTCATGTTTTGCGCGATCGCCTGCGCCACGTCACCGCGGCCCGTTACAAAAATCGTGGGCAACCGCATCGTCGTCACGCGCGCTGTGAACCCCTATGCCTACGAACACGCCGCTCGCGCCCTGCTCTACGAAAACGAGGAACGCTGGGAAGACGCTGTCGTGGAACTGCGTGAGGCACTGGCGTATGACAAACAAGCACCGGAATTGCATGCGCGACTTGCCGACGTGTTGATACATCTCGACAAGCTCGACGAGGCCGAGACCGAGATCCTCATCTCGCTCGACATTGAACCAACCGCACCGGCACTGCTGGCCCGTGGGCATCTCTTCCTCGCACGGGGTGAGCCGCGTGCCGCCGCCGTGGCGATGGCTGAAGCGGTTGCGTTGACCGACGCAGTTGACGATCCAGAGCCATTCGCCACAGCCCACGTCGAGCTCGCCGAGGTGCAAATAATGGCGCTCGATCTCGACGCCGCGACCTTGGCGTTGTTGCAACTGCGCGCGGCTGCACCCGAGCACGAGGAGGGTCTCTATCGACTCGCGGCTGTCTACTGGGCAAAGGGTGCTACGGATGACTCCCTGCGAACCCTCGACACCCTCATCCGGGTTTCGCCCTATTTTCTCGAAGCCCACCTGCTGCGGATTGCACTGCTCACCTCACTTGGACAGTCAAAAAATGCCATTGCGGGACTGTCCGATGCACTCGCCCGCTCGGAGGATGATCTGCAAATCGCGACACTGTATGTCGAATGGCTTGTGAATCGTGGCCTAGACGCCCAGGCAATTGATCTTGTCGAACGACTGTTGCCGACGGAAATGGACAGCAACACCGTCATCGCCCGAATGGAACTTGAACGCACGGCCAAACGACCGGAGCGGGCGCTTGAACTGGCAAAAGGTGTGCTGGCAACCCAGCCGGAAGCGGAACTTGGGGCGCGCGTGCATCTTGCCGAAGCGATGGCCCTCGAAGATCTCAAGCGCGAAAAGGATGCCGTCGCTGCGCTGCTGCAGATCCCGGAAGATTCTCCGCTGTATTTGCAATCGCGGCTTGCCATGGCTGCTCTGCAAGGGAAAGCCGGAGAAACGACCGCCGCTCGCACGCTGCTGCAGCAACTCGCCTCGAACGCTGAAGACGACGACGTGCGTGCAAAAGTCGGCATTGCCCATGTGCTTTTTGAGGAGAAATACGGCAACGCTGCCGAAGCCCTGGCTCTACTCGACAAGCTCCCTGGAACCCACGCTGACGACGCTGACGTCGTGATGTTGCGAGCGGCCATCGAGGAACGAAAGGGAAACTGGCAGGCAGCGTTGAAGCTGGGTGAAGGTGTGTTGCGAAAGGATCCGGGAAATGCAGAGGCGCTGAACTTTTCGGGATTTATTGCGGCCGATCACAAACACAACCTGCCGCAGGCCGAGCGCCGCTGTCGAGCCGCGCTTGCCCTGAACCCCGGCTCGGCGGCGATCCTCGACAGCGTCGGATGGGCACGATTGCAAGCGGGCGACAGAAAAAATGCGGCAATCGTATTGCGTCAGGCGGCGCGACTGGATCCAAAAGAGCCTGAACTGCAGGGGCATCTGGCGGCCTTGCTTGAACAGGAGGGCAACAGGGCCGAGGCAATGGTCACCTTGCAGAATGCATTGAAGTTGGAGGGAGACGCCGCCGTCCAATTGAAACTACAAAAGGAACTTGGTCGCTTGCAGGGTCTGGCGCCGCAAACAGGAAACGCACCATGAATTCATCCCGTATTTTCCTGAAGCTGGGTTGCGTCGTGATGCTCGTGCTTGGTACGGCATGTCCGCAACGCTTCACGCGAAGTTACGCGGCACCTCGGCCCGAGGAACTGCTCGCCACTTTGCGGGCTCGGCAAGCCCAGGTGCAGGGAGTGGATCTCGAAACACGTACAGAAAGTGCCCTCGGCGGTGAACGCGTGCGGGCGACGGTGCTGATGCTTGTTGCCCGGGATGGCCGGCTGCGCTTCGAGGCCGAGGTCAGCTTGAAAGGCACGGTTGCGGCGCTTGCAACGGATGGTGTGCGATACGATTTCGTCGACATGGATCGACAGCGGATGGAACACGGACCGGCATGTGCCTACAACGTGGCAACCCTGGTGCAGATCCCGCTTGAACCGAAGGAGATAGCGGGGGTGTTGCTGGGGGATGCCCCCGTTGGTCAGGGTGCCGCGGCACTCGACGTGGGCTGGGACGAATCGTTGGGAACCGATGTGCTGCATTTGCGCGAGGAAGTGCATGGCGAATCTCGCGAGCTGTGGGTGTTCATGAAGCGCATCGACTCGGCCCGTACGTATGCGATCGTTCGGGTCGAAGGCGCGACGGGTGCAAACAACAAACGTTTCTCCGTGAGTTACGAAGACTTCAAAAAGAACGATGGACTGTTGCTCCCCGATCGAATTCGTTTTGCCGAACCCGGCCGTTCGTTTGATGACGGTGTGGATATCGAGGTGAAAAGTCGGACGCTGAATCCCAAGTTCACGGACCGCGCGTTTTCGTTGGAGACACCAGCGGGTTTCAAGGTGGAGGAGGTTG
>JAYUPZ010000444.1:0-7048 GCA_043759805.1 Myxococcales bacterium
CGCGCGTTGGGAACGCCTTCCACCCGCTTCTCGAACAAATCTAGAAGTTCGCCAAGTTGAAAGGGTTTGTTGATGAAAGCCGCAACGCCGCGTTCCAAAAACTTTCGGGTATCGGGCGTGAAGGCGCCACCCGTCACAAAGATGAATCGCTCTGCGAGTTCCGGCCACCGCAACTTGACCGTCTCGAAAAGCTGCGCCCCCGACATGCCTGGCATCTGCAAGTCACACAGCACGATGTCGAAGGCCCGGTCTTGCTCGAAAAGACTCAACGCGTCCGCAGCACTGTGCTTCGTTTCGACGTCGTGATGATCGATCAACATCCGACGATAAGCTTTCAACAACAGTGCCTCGTCATCAATGGCGAGCACGCGACGGCGCATTGGGGTCAGGATGCGCTCGCGAATTGGCTCGGGCGCGGGCGTGTCCTCGGGCATGGCGGGAAGGTAAATGATGAAACGCGCGCCTTTTCCGGGCGTGCTTTCGACCGAGATGTGACCACCGAGACCTCGAATGATGTCCCTGCAGATTGAAAGACCCAGACCCGTACCCTGCCCTGCCGGCTTGGTCGTGAAAAAGTTGTCGAAGATCCGGGGTAGCACGGCCGGATCTATCCCAGGTCCGTTGTCTTGCACCTCCACGACAACCCAGTCACCTCGGTCATGCGTTCGCACGACGATCCGGTTGTTGGCTTCTTCGCGTTCACCCAGCGCTTGCGCCGCGTTCAGGATGAGATTCACCAAAACCTGCCCAATCTGCGAAACGCCACCCAGTACAAACAAGCGCGATCGCAAGTCACGTTCAATCGTGGCACGGTATCGCAGCTCGTTGCGTGTCATCCGAAGCGACGAATCCACCGCGACATTCACATCCACCGGAACCAGATTGCCTTCTTCGGTGCGAGCAAACGATCGCAGATCGCGCACGATGCGGTAAATGCGAGCCATGCCTTCCTTGCTCTCTTGCAGGATGGTCATCGCCTCGAACAGGGTTTTCCCAACTCCGGCCTGCCGTGCCAGCTGTGGATGTTTCTCCAGACGATCGTCGAGATCGGCAAGCAGCGCGGAAAGCGAATCGAGATTTGCGAGGACGAACGACGCAGGGTTGTTGATCTCGTGCGCAACACCACTTGCAAGCCGTCCAAGTGCTGCCATTTTTTCGGTCTGCATCCGCTCGGAACTTGCAGAATCCACACGATCGTCGAGAGTCTCGGAAGGCTTTGTCATACCAGATCCATCTGCCCGCTGCGTCATCATACGCCTTTTGGAGCGTGTACCTCAAGCAGTTTTGAACATCCGCCGAAGTTGATTGATTGCAGATGGGTCACTCCGCACCAAACTTGTCGACCTCCGGATCGCTTACGAGGGCTGCGCGAATTCTCTATGTTGATGACGAGATCAACCTGTGCCGCGCAGTAGAGCGAATGTTTGGTCGTCATCGTACGATCGAGCTTGAAACTTTTACCTCGCCCAAAGACGCACTCGCCCGTCTCGGAGAATGCGGATTCGATGTGGTGATTTCCGATCTTCGGATGCCGGAAATGGACGGGATCGAGTTTCTGACCAGCGTGCGACGCTCGCGGCCTGAAGCACGTAGACTTTTGGTGTCGGGCTTTGCCGACTTTGAGACGGCTCAATCCGCCATAAACAATGTTGGCATCGATCGGCTGCTGACCAAACCCTGGAACAACGATGAGTTGATTCGAGCCGTACAGGCTGCGGCAGAGCACGTGACGTTGCTGCGCGAAAATGCACGCATCCAGCAGGAACTGCGCGACGCTTCTGTGGAGCTCGGACGCATCAACCGCTCCCTCGATGCGGAGATTGATACGCGAACCAAGAATCTCTTCGAGGGACTGATCGCAGCGCTCGATATGCGCGACTCGGAAACGAAGTGGCATTCGCGACGCGTGGGTCTGTACGCGCGCCGCCTCGCGACGGAGATGGGCATCACCGGCAAAGAGCTCGACGACATCGAACGCGGGTCAATCTTGCACGACATTGGCAAGATTGGTGTCCGCGATTTTGTGTTGCAGAAGCCCGGTCCGCTGGACGAATCCGAGTGGGCGGAGATGAAACGCCACCCGGCCCTTGGCTTCGAGATCTTGAAGGACATGAGCTTCCTTGCAGAGGCGAAACTCATTCCCCTGCATCACCAGGAGCGCTGGGATGGTAGTGGGTATCCGTCTGGCCTTGAAGGCGAACAGATCGCCATCGGCGCGCGCATCTTCTCGGTGGTCGATACTCTTGATGCCATCACGTCGAATCGACCCTACCGCAAGGCACGCGTGTATGACTTTGCCCGCGCCGAAATCGAGCGCTGCAACGAAACACAGTTCGATCCAAAAGTCGTGGCCGCTTTTCTTCGCGTTCCACCCTCCGAGTGGTCCGACATTCGAAAGGCACTCGAGCAGCAAGGCGCCGACGACTAGGCGCGACCCGCTGCGGTTTCCGCCAGGACGTCGATTTTGGCAGCAAGAATAAAGTCATTTTCTGACAATCCCCCGATGGCGTGGGTCCAGATCTCGAAATCGAGCACGCTGTAGTGGACGGAAAAATCGGGGTGGTGCGCCTCGGCCTCGGCCAGCTCGGCGACGCGGCCAACGAAGGCCATCAGGGAAACGAAGTCGTCGAAAAGAAACCGTTTCTGCAGCTTTCGACCGTCTAGCAGACTCCAGCCCGAAACCTGGGCCAACATGGTTTCCACAACCACGCCCTCGAGCCGCGGGACACCCCCTTCGCAGGGAACGCATTTCTTCTGTTTGAGGTCCAACTTTTCCTCTCCAGGCGCCGACGAGCGTAAAATACCCGGATAACAGGCCACGCAGCCGTTGCCATTGCGTTGGCATTTTGGCACGTTGTGGATCCATGTCCACCGCGGTCACACGCGGCATTCGCGTATCGGTCGAAAGTCGTTACATCCCCGATCGCTCCCGGCCCCAGAGTCGGCAGTACGCGTTTGCCTACACCATCACCATCACCAATGAAGGCCCGTTCACGGCCCAGTTGTTGGGAAGGTATTGGGTCATCACCGACAACACCGGTGGGCTTCGCGAGGTGCAGGGAGAAGGCGTGGTGGGGGAGCAGCCCATCCTTGAGCCCAACGAATCATTTCGTTACACAAGCTGGTGTGTCTTGCCTACACCGTCGGGTTCGATGAAGGGTCTTTACGACATGATCATCAAAACCGGCGAGGAGCGCGGTGACACCTTCAAGGCCGAGGTTGCACCCTTCCGCCTCGGTGTCTCGGAAACGCTGAACTGAGGGCTCAAACGATGCGCCTTTTGACCGGAACCAGTGGCTTTTCGTACAAGCAATGGTGTGGGACGTTCTATCCGGAAAAATTGCCGGCGGATCAAATGTTGCCTCACTACGCCACACGATTGCGCACCGTCGAGATCAACAACACCTTTTACCGAATGCCGAAGCCCGAGCAGCTTGAGGCATGGGCGAAACAAACGCCCGAGTCATTCTCGTTTGTTCTGAAAGCACCCCGGCTGATCACGCATACCAAGCGCCTGGCGAAGTGTGAGTCCGAGGTAGCACGGTTGTGTGACGTTTCATCCGCGCTGGGTCAAAGGCGAGGACCGCTTTTGTTTCAGTTGCCGCCTTTTTTAAAGAAAAGCGTTGAACGGCTGTCGGGATTTCTGACTGTCTTGCGACAGCAGGGACCATCGGTGAAAGCTGCCATCGAATTTCGCCACGAAAGCTGGTTTGACGACGAGATCTATGGCCTTCTGAAGGACGCTGGCGTGGCGCTGTGCCTGGCCGACTCCGAAACGATTTCGACCCCTATCGTGGCCACCGCCGATTACGGCTACATTCGATTGCGCCGGCAGGATTATGACGAGACCGCGCTTCGGGCCTGGGCGGCGAAGCTAACGGCACTGAACCCCGCAAGCTGCCACGTCTTCTTCAAACACGAAGACGAAGGCGTGGGACCCCAACTCGCCGCAAAGATGGTCCAGCTCGTCGAGGGCTGAAAGGCCGGGTTCCGAGGGCGGGCCGAACGGGGTGGATGTAGGATAATTTCCTACCCGAACAATTCCACCCTATACTGCCTGTGAGGAGTCGTCATGCCCGCAAGATCCATCGGTTCAAGCAGCATTTCATTTGGCCTGGTCGCCATACCGGTGCAGCTTTTCAGCGCCACGGAGCCCAAGGCCGGGCTTTCCTTCAACCTTCTTGACGCCGAGACGAAGTCCCGCCTCAAACAGCAATACGTGCGACCTTCGGACGGCCAGATCATCGGTCGCAACGACATGGTCAAGGGATACGAATTCTCGAAAGGGCAGTTTGTCACTTTCAAACCGGATGAACTGAAGGCCCTTGAGGAGAAATCGACGCACACGATCGACATCACCGAATTTGTCCCCATCGCCGAAATCGATCCAATTTATTACGACAAGCCGTACTACCTCGCTCCCGAACAAGGCGGAGAGAAGGCCTACCGGCTGCTGACCGACGTGATGAAGGAGACAGGCCGTTCTGCCATTGCCCGCTACGCCGCACGGGGCAAGCAATATCTCGTGCTCATCCGCCCGGTAAAGCTGCCCGGTGGCAAGGCTGGCAATGGACTCGTCATGCAACAGCTCTTGTATGAAGATGAGGTGCGTCCCTTCTCCGATGTTCCGATAGCGGACGTTGAAGTGAAGATGAGCGAGTTGCAGCTGGCGCGCCAACTGGTCGAGCAAATCGCCTCACAAACCTTTGAACCGACCAAATATACCGACGAGGTCCGCGAGCGGATCATGCAGGATATCCAGCGTAAAATTGATGGCCACGAGATCGAAACAGCAGCGCCTGAAACCGCACCCGCTCAGATCATTGATTTGATGGAAGCTTTGAAAGCGAGCCTGGGCGCACACAAGAAGGCGTATTCCGGATCGGTCTCCAACAATCCACAGGCTGTGGACAAGTCGCACGAATCAAGCGATCGCAAGCCGGCCCACCGTTCGGAGAGCGACAACGAGGACAACGAGGACGACGAGGCGAACAATCCACAGGCAACGGTTGCGCGAAAGAAACGCAGTCGCGCAGACAGCTGACAATCGTGCTTCAAAATCTTTTCCGTTCATGATCATTTTCGTGACGGATTCTGAACATGGGTTTATTATCGGCCGCGACGATGTACTCTGCTCGCTCGGTTGCGAATGTTCTTGGTCTTCCGTCCGGAAAGCTCCGATCGTTCATGCGCGCCGGTCTGGTTCAGCCGAGCAAAACCAACGCGGGCGAGCTGCTGTTTTCGTTTCAGGATTTGGTGGTGCTTCGCAAAGTTCACGGGCTCGTGGATGGCTCGGAATCGCCCCAGCACCAGAACCGCAGGATGAAGCACCTGCGCCGCGTGGTCGGTAGCGGGCAACCTCTATCCGGCGTCGAACTGCGGGCTGAGGGCGACACCGTCGTGGTCCAGGAAGGTCGCACCCGCTGGCGGGCGGATTCCGGACAGCTGCTGATGGACTTTCCTGCCGTGAATGCCCTCGTGCCAGCCAAAGTGGAAATGCCCGATGTTATCTCTCTCGAAGAGGTTCGTCGCATCCGCAACACACCGCTGCCGCAAGAAGTTCCTGCGCCGTCTGAAAGCCTTTCCGCGTTCGAGCGGGGCTGCTCACTCGAAGATCACGACCCCGAAGGGGCACGCGAGGCTTACGCCGAAGCCATTGCGGGGGATTCGAGACACGCCGATGCCCACGTGAACCTGGGTCGACTTCTTCACGAATCGGGTCATCCCGATGCAGCGCTGGTCCATTACCGTGTTGCGCTTTCGGTTCGTCCTGCGGATCCCACGGCATCTTTCAATCTGGGTGTCGCACTCGAAGACACCGGACGCTCAAGCGAAGCGATTCGGGCCTATCAGGCGTCCATCGAAACCGACCCGACCAACGCCGACGCCCACTTCAATTTGGCGCGACTGTTGGAACTCTGCGGTCGACCCGATGCAGCCTTTGCCCATCTGGTCATCTATCGAAAACTGACGCGCGCCGAACAATAGCGAACCGGAGCGGAGCAAACCGTTTACACGGTCAATCCAGGCTTTCACGACGTCGCGCGAAAACCTGGACCGAAGCTTGCCTCAGGCAAGCTTCGCGTCGACCGTCAGCTTGGTTCCGGGCGACAACAGGCGGCCGATTGGGCAGCCCGTCTTGGTCGCTTCGGCCAATGCTGCGAAGTCAGCGGCGTTGGTGCCGGGAATCGTGGCAACTGCTTCGAGGTGAATTCCTGTAACGGTGAAACCGGCATCGGTCTTCTCAAAAGTGACACTGGTCTTGGTCTCTACACCCGTTGGCTTGAGGCCCGCTTTCTCGGCACTGGCCGACAAAGCCATCGCAAAGCACGAAGCGTAGGCGGCTCCGATCAACTCTTCCGGGTTGGTGCCGGGTTCGTTCTCAAAGCGCTTTGTAAAGGAGTAGGGCACTTCCTTGAGCGCGCCGCTCCCGGTTGTGAGCGTTCCGCTTCCGTCTTTGAGACCACTTTTCCACTGTGCGCTGGCGTTGCGAATCATGACTTTTTTATCCTTTTTCGGGGTCGAGAAAAATCCGGACGAAAACCACACACGGCTGCCCGGGAACAGGGAAAATACCACTCCAGATCATGGCGTCGAGTCCCGTATTCGTTCCCGTTTCCTTTCCCGAATGGCGTATTCCCACGGCAGCGGCGATGCGCGACCTGGGAATCCGCCTTGGCACTCTCTTGAAGCAAGGGGACGCCGTGGCTTTAAAAGGGCCGCTCGGCGCCGGCAAAACAACACTAACTCAGGGAATCGCCTGCGGTCTCGGTGTTCCGGATACGGTTGCAATCACCAGTCCGACGTTTACCCTCGTCAATGAACACCGGGGTGGCCGGATCCCACTCTTCCACGCCGATCTGTATCGTCTCGAACACGAAAGCGAACTGCCCGCCATGGGCCTCAATGAAGCCTTCGACGAGGGTGTCGTCGTCATTGAATGGCCTGACAAGTTCGACGAAGTTCTGCCTGCCGATCACATTGACCTGCGACTCGAGCGATTGGCCGATGGGACCCGCATCGTTGTGATGCGAGCCCTCGGTCCACG
>JAYUPZ010000445.1:0-7047 GCA_043759805.1 Myxococcales bacterium
TCTCGCCCTGCTCTTTAAATCCGAGGGGGGACGCTGTCTCATTCACGTTGGCAGAGAGGGCCGTTTGAAATTCCAAAAGCGGGAATAGCTCAAACGGTCGACTTTCGTGTAGCAACCGTGTCAGGCCAAGTCGCGGGTCATCCCTGGAATCAGCTGGTCTCTCTTGTCTTTCGAGGTGATCGTATCAGCGCCAATACGAAGACCGACGCAGAAAAAAACTTCACCGCCGATTTCCCTGTCGGCAACTACTACCTCGAGGGCTACAGCGCCGCCGGCTGCTTCAAGATCGAATAGCCCGCCTTACAACGGCAACTGCTGTGTCAAGCAGTGCAACGTCCCGAACCCCCATACCAGATCTACCGCATGTATCCCCACCACGCGTCGGGTGGGAAACAACTCCGCCAGGATCCCCAGCGCAACGCGATCCATCTCGTCGTTGAACGTCGGCATCAACACCACCTCGTTGCCCACGTAGAAGTTCGCGTAGCTTGCCGGCACGCGCACGCCGTCAAATACCAGCGGTTCCGGCATCGGCAGCAACACAACCTCCACCCTTGACCCGTCTTCAAGCCGCGAGCCCTGCAAGATCTCCAGGTTCTTCCTTAACGGCACGTGGTTCGGATCGCGCACGTTCGTTTCGTGACACAATACCACCGTATTCGGATTCACAAACCGCGCCAGATCGTCCACGTGGCCGTGCGTGTCGTCGCCCGCAATGCCATCCTGCAACCAAATCGTATTGCGAATCCCCAGTTCCCGCGCAAACACCGCCTCGTAGTCGGCCGATCCAAAGCCTGGATTGCGTACCTGTGTCTTCGGGTGCAGCAAACACTCGCGTGTCGTCAACAGCGTGCCGCAGCCGTTTACGTCGATGGCGCCACCTTCCAGCACCACCGGTTTGTCGTTGTAAAGCACCGGCTGATACGGAATGCGCACATTGGCCGCTGCCTCGCGGGCCGTGTGCACGTCGCGCTTCCAGTTGTCGTACTTTGCCCACGCGTTGAACCCAAAGCCCGCGATGTGCCGCTTTTTTCCGGTTTTTACCGCGATGGGCCCGGAATCGCGCATCCAGTTGCGGTCTGTGCGAATTCGCATCACACGCAGTTGCTTCTTCGGTACGCCCACTTTTTCCAGAATCGCCCGGGTGTGCGCCTCGTGCTTCGCATCCTGAACCTGCAGATAAATCTTCTCACCGCGCGCAAGCTGTCGGATGATCTCGCCGTAGACCCACTCGATGGCGGGCAGCTTGCCAGGCCAGTCATCCGGGTTCGCCGGAAACCCCAACCAGGTGGCCTCGTGCGGCTCCCATTCGGCAGGCATGCGCACTGAAGAAAGCGACTTTTTCGTATTGCGTTTCACGGCTTGGGACGATCAAGAAAGCGTTGGGTCAAATCAGAATAGGCGTCGATGCGGCGATCGCGGAAGAAGGGCCAGCCCCGTCGCACTTCCTCAGTGCGGGCCGGGTCGATCTCACAGTGAAGTGTTTCTTCGCGATCGGTCGATCCCTGCACCAGCACCGTGCCCATTGGATCCGCGACAAACGAGGTGCCCCAGAATTCCAGACCATCCATGCCCGGCGCGCCTGGCTCGTGTCCCACGCGGTTTACGGATGCGACAAAAACGCCGTTGGCGATCGCGTGCGATCGCTGAATCGTCTGCCAGGCGTCGCGCTGGGCTGCCCCAAATTGGGCTTTTTCTGCTGGATGCCAGCCGATGGCCGTGGGGTAGAAGAGGACGCCTGCACCCTGCATGGCCGTCAATCGAGCGCCCTCGGGGAACCACTGGTCCCAACAAATGAGCGTGCCAATCGTTCCAACCTGGGTCTCGAAGGCTTTGAAACCCAAATCCCCCGGGGTGAAATAGAACTTCTCGTAGAAACAAGGATCGTCGGGAATGTGCATCTTGCGATACATCCCGGCGTTGCGTCCACCACCATCAATGACGACGACGCTGTTGTGATAGAGGCCCGGTGCCCGCTTCTCAAAGATCGGCACCACGACCGCGACATTGTGCTGCTTTGCAATGCCGGTAAACCGTTCGGTCGAGGGACCGGGTACGGTTTCTGCCAGGTCGAACAACCCGGCGTCCTCGACCTGACAGAAGTAGCGTGACCGGAACATCTCGGGCAGGCAGACCACGCGGGCGCCGGCTCGAGCGGCTTCCTCGACCTTTGTCGCGGCTTTTTCGAGATTGTCCGAGAGGTTGTCGGACATCGACATCTGGACGAGTGCCAGTTGAAAGGGTGCTGCCATGGCGTGGCCGTTCTATTTCAGGTTCTTCGCGATTGTCACCTGATCTTTTGGCAAACTTCCAAGCGCCGTCTTGTAAGTCTTGGTCTGGAAGTTCTCGCGATCCTTCAGAACCGCCTTTTCGCTTCCCGCGCCCATGCCCAGTTTCTGGAATGTCACCGCTGCGTAGGCCGCGATGTCCTCCTGCAAGCCCGAAAAGCCTTTGTTGAACTGCTCGCCTGACAGAGAGATCTTCAGGACCTCGGCGTCCTTGTGGATCCCGACGAAGGTCAGGTTTTTCAGGTCGGGCACCTTGTGAAAGAAGGCCGATGCGAAGTCGATCCAGGTTTTCATAACGCTTGTGAACTTGATTTCCTCGACATAGGCGTCCTCGGTGTCTTTGCGGAAGGGGTAGGTGAGCGTCGCCGTCTGGGCGGCACCGTCGATGACAATGGCCGGGCGCAGCTTCCAGCCCTCATCGACGGGTTTTTGATCCTTTGATTCGTTCAATTTGCAGGTATCGCTGCCTTCTTCCTCGGCCTTGCGCAGGAAGATCTCACCGAAAGCGATGTTCGCGGCCTGATCGAAGGTGTAGGCAACGCGGTTTTCGCATTCGGGGGCCAACTTCCCTCGGGGCCGCGCGATTCGGGCGATGCCGGGGCCACCGGCGGTTGCGGCTGCTTCATTCGCGTAGACGTCCGCCTCGAATTGTAGAGGTTCGTTGGTGTCGCGGGTCATAGCGTGGCGGTAGATCGTATGAAGTACCGGAAAAATTTGCGTCCGGTCGGCCGGGCTGCTCAAAACGGCTTTGATTTTGACCACGCGTTCATCGTAGAGGCCGGTGGCGTCGTCGCCGACTATCTTGAAGGGGGCCACACCGGCTGGAATCTTGGGTTGGTCGCAACAGATTTTCGCCTCCTCCATTTTCTTCTCAGGACAGGCGGATCCGAGGGCCAGCACCAGAGCCGGAACGGCCAGTCGGACGCCAAGGGTGAGCACGGAAGACGGAATGGACTGCAGCCTTGTCATGAAACCTCCAGGTGAACTCGGGCAACAAATTGCGAGCGGACGGTAACACGGCGGCCGTTCGGGCTAAAGCTGCGTGGAAAACCCCCCGAGTGCACTAGGGCCAACTCTCCACCAGCAAGCCCCGTAAGTTGGCCCAACCCCAGGCTATTTTTCTCCTGGATGGGGGGTGTATAGTCCCTGACCGACCCCTGACGATTCATGGATGGCGACGTTTCGAATGCACTTGAGGCCCTGAAGGCCAACCCCGAAAACCTCGACGCGGTCGCTGACCTCGTGCGTGCTGCCGACAAGGTTGGCGCGGACAGCGGATGGGAGGACGCGGCCAAGATCTACGAAACCGCGCTAAAGACAGCGAGACGCGGGGTTGAACTTCGTTTGTTGGCGACTGTCGGCGACGTTTATGCGACGCGATTGAACGACAAGAACCGCGCCGAAGGTGTGTTTCGCAAGGTGCGTAAGATCGACGCTCGTGATCCAGCGGCACTCGACTTCTACCGTGCGTATTACAAAGAGCGCAACGAGCTGCCGCAGCTGCTCAATGTGCTGCAACAGGCCCAGCGTGCCGAAGAGGACGAAGAAGCGCGTCTTGCGCTTGGCATCGAGATGGCGCAGGTCGCCGAGCAGAACCCGCAGACGATGGAAAAGGCTATCGATCTGTGGAAGGGCGTGTTGCGAAAGAAGCCCGACCTTCAGATTGCGCAATCGTCTCTGGAGCTGCTTTATACCGAGACAGAAAAGTGGAATGCACTCACGGAGCTTCTGAAAGAACGCGTCGATCACCTCGGTGAAGAAAACGTCGACGCAAAGATCACGCTTTATCTGCAAATGATCCCGATCTATCGGGACAAGATGCATCTCGAGGTAATGGTCACCAACTTTTACCAGGCCATTCTCAAGCTAAAGCCCGATCACCGTGCTTCGCTTGAAGCACTTGCCGAATCCTACGAGAGCAAGGCCCGCTACCCCGACCTCGTGGCGGTGTTGACCCGACTCGCCGAGATAGCTGCGCAGCCGGCTGATGCGATTGCGCTCTACCAGCGTGTGGCAACGCTCTGGAGTGAGCGATTGGGGAAACCGCAAAATGCTGCCGCGGCGCTTGAGAAGGTGCTGCAAATGCGTCCGGGCGACACCGAGGCGCACGACGCGCTGGTTGCGCTTTACACGAAGGGCCGCAAGTGGCGTGAACTGCTCGAAATCTACAAGGCGCAAGAGCCGCTCACCGACAAGGCGAAGGAACGCGAACGTCTGGCCGAGATGGCCCGGCTTGCCAATGATCGCCTGAGCGATCCCAAGCAAGCTATCGAGATTTGGAATCAGGTGTTGCTCGCCGATGGGGCAGACGCCGAGGCGCTACCCGCACTTGCGACGCTTTACGAGCGCAACAAAGATTGGGCTCTACTCGCGGAAACGCTGGGCAAGCAGGCCGATGTCGCCGATCAACAGTCGACCAAGATCGCGCTGCTTGAACGCCAGGGAACACTGCTGCACGAAAAAGCCGATGACGCCGTCGGTGCGCGTCGCGCCTTGGAGGCACTGCGGGTGCTTGCGCCCGACCATTCGAAAGCTTTCAGACTGTTGCGCGAGATCTACACGAAACAGGCCGACGTCGAGGCTCTCGAGCGCCTATTTACCGAGCGGGGCGCGTTTGACGATCTTTGCGAGGCATTGATCGAGCTTGGCGAGAAAATTGGCGACGAAAAGGCCACCCCTCTATACGAGCGGGTCGCAACGATCGCGATCGAAAAACTAAAGCAGCCGGAACGGGCAATCAAGGCTTATGAACGCATCGTCGCCATCGATCCGTCCAATTCGATTGCAACGGACGCGCTTGAGGGCCTTTACGGACAGACGCAAAAATGGTCTCGCTTGCTCGAAAACTACGAATTGCGTTTGGGCGGCAATGCCGAAACCGACGCCAAGGACGCTGCTGCCGACGAGGGCGGCAAGAAAAAGAGAAAGCGCAAAAAGGCCGCCGTCCTTTCCGTTCAGGAACAGCTCGAGATCATGGGCGAAGCGCGCAAGCTTTGCGAAGATCAGCTCGGCTCAAAGTCCGAAGCCCTGAAGTGGGCCTTGCGTGCGCAGGTGCTGGCACCCGCCGATGCTGAACTATTTGTCGAAGTGGAACGCCTCGCCGAGGCCTCTGAGTCCTGGAGTGCGCTGGCCGATTTGTACCACAGCGCTCTTGAACGTCTTGGCGGTCTGGCCAAGGATGCAAAGGCCGACGAAAAGCTACCTATCGTTCGCAAGTCCTTGAAGGTTGCGACCACACGGACCAAGCGTCCGGTCGAGGCGCGCAAACTTGCAGACGCCTTGCTCGAACTATCGCCTGGCGATCCCGAAGCCGAAGCCGCGTTGCAATCGATTCTTTCGACCGAAGAAAAATGGCCCGAAGTCGTCGAATTGATGCAGCGGCGCGAAAAGCGCATTACGGATGACGGTGAGAAAGCCGAGTTGCTTGCAAGCCTCGCGCGCATCCAAGAAGAAAAGCTGGGTCAACCCGATGCGGCGATCGCATCCTTGCGTCGGGTACTTTCCCTGAATGCCAACCCCGGCAAGGCGCTGGCAGTCCTCGCGCGGCTCCACGAAAACTCGGCTGATCACGCCGGGCTAGCCGACGTTTTTGCACGACAAGCCGAGGTTGAAACCGATACCGACGCAAAAGCCGCTGTGTTGCTTCGCCTCGGTCGTTTGCAAGAACAGCAGATCAAAAACGGCAAGGCAGCGCGGGCTGCGTATCTTGCGGTTCTCGAGATCGATGTCGACTCGGTCGACGCGGTTGCAGGTCTTGAACGCGCACTCTTTGACGGCGGCATGGAACGCGAGGAAATTCCTCCGGTTGCACAACGGCTTGCGCGGTACTACGAAACCGCTGAACGATTTGACAAGTGGGCGGAGGCTCTCGAAGCCCTCGTCAGCGCGACGCCGGATGAGACGGCTCGTCTCAAGCACCTCGAGATCCTGACCGGACTCTATGAAGACGCCATTGGCGACAAGGGTGAAGCCTACGGCGCTGCCCTGCGTGTGTTCGAGATCGCGCCGCAAAACGCGCCCAATCGTGAACGGTTGCTCCGCCTCGCCAGGGAATCTGCTCGTCTTGACGATCTCGCTCGCGGCATCGACCAGGTTTTGGTCGTTGCTGATGATCCCGAACTTCGTGTGCAATTGCTCACGCACCTCGCGGACATTGAGGAAGCACAGTCAGGTCACGAGGCCCAGGCCGAGAAGGCCTATCGGCAAATCATCGAGATCGAACCTTTGCATCTCAACGCCCACTCGGCGTTGACCCGCCTTTTGCGTGACGGTGAACGCTGGCAAGATCTGCGTGGCGTTCTGGAAAAGCGCGAAGGCAATTTGCCGGGAGCCGAAGAAAAAGAAAAAATTTCTCTGCTCGCACAGATCGCCGAAATCGACGAATCCCTGCTTGGTGATCGCGAACACGCGGTCGCCACGTTGACGCGGCAGCTGGAACTACAACCCAACAACCGCAGCATCTTTCATTCCCTTGAGCGATTGCTAACCGCGCTTGGTCGCTGGTCGACGCTTGCCAAAACCCTCACGCAGGAAAGCGAACTCGCGCCCGAATCCGAGCGCGAAACCATCAGCTTCAAGCGCATCGAAATCCTGGTTGAAAAGCTTGGCAACTTCGACGAAGCCCTCGACATCCTCGAGCACGAAGGCGGCCGCGATGTCGGCGGCGTCTTCCACTGCTTCACCGGCTCCGTCGACGAAGCCCGCCGCGGCCTCGATCTCGGCTTCACCATCTCGCTGCCGGGCGTGGTGACCTTCAAGA
>JAYUPZ010000446.1:0-3330 GCA_043759805.1 Myxococcales bacterium
TTTTCCTGCACCGGCAAGCCCTGTCACCACAACCAGTTTCATGGCTATTCCACCTCATCCCGGCGCGGCCGAGCGATACCGGCAGCCGCGTTTTCCATCGCCTGATCGAGCCGTTGTTGGAATTCCCGCGCGGAATGGTGTCCTTGAACTTGCAACAGGCGGTTGCGGGCCGCGACTTCGATGAGAACGCTGACGTTTCGACCCGGGCTAACCGGCAGCTTCAACATAGGAACGGGAACCTCCAGGATGGGAAACGACATATCTTCGATTCCCAGTCGATCATGCATATCGGCTTCTTGCCAGGCGACGAGTTCCACCACGAGCTCGATCTTTTTTTCGTCGCGTACCGCCGCAACACCAAAGAGGTCTTTAATATTGATGATGCCCAGACCGCGAACTTCCATGTGGTGCTTGATGAGTTCGGATGGCCACCCGAGCAAGATGTCGGTACCAACGCGACGCACCTCCACGAGATCATCGGCCACGAGACGATGGCCCCGCATGATCAACTCCAGCGCAGCTTCGGATTTACCCACGCCACTTTTGCCGAGGAGGAGGATCCCAACTCCGAGAACATCCACCAACACGGCGTGCAGGCTGACGGTCGGCGCAAGCGAATGTTCCAGGAACGCCTGCAACGCTTCGATGAGCTGCGAAGACACAAGAGACGTCCGCAAAAGCGCAACGTTTGCAACGTCGGCTGCTTCCAGCAGCTCTTGCGGCACATCGAGTCCCTTGGTGACCACGATGCACGCTGGCTCAAGTGCAATGAGTGTCTCGATCCCGTGGCGCGCGTCTTCGATAGGAAGCGTGGCGAGATAGGATATTTCGGTCGCACCCAGGATCTGAACCCGCTCCGGGTGAATCTGACGTGCGAAGCCTGCGAGGGCGAGACCCGGTTTTTGAACGCGGTTTGCGGTGATGGGCCGAGACAACCCGCGTTCGCCCGCCAACAAAACCAGGCGAAGGGCGGATTGCTCACTCAGCAAAGAGCGAACGGTAAGAACGGGACGACGACCTGCGGGGACCTTCACGTCAGCATTCTAGATGAACTAGAACTTCGCGTCTTCTTCACAGAGCAAATCGAACATCGCCCGCGCATCGGGCGCCTCGATAAGACGCTGGCGTAACAATGAATCTCGGAACAAGCGCGACAAACGGGCGAGTGCCTTCAGGTGGCTACCCGTTGAAGTCGAAGGCGCGACCAGCATGAAAACAAGGTGGGTCGGCTTGCCGTCGATCGAGTCGAATTCAAGGCCTGCCACCGAGCGTCCAAGTACCCCGATGAGTTTGGGCAAGGCATCAATCTTGCCGTGGGGAATCGCGATGCCGTCCCCAATGGCGGTCGAGGCCAATAGCTCGCGCTCTTCAAGCACCTTTTTGAGCGGGCCCACTTCCAAACCCGGATTGCCCTTCGACAGGTGGCGCGCCATCTCCTCGAGGACGCTCACCTTGGAGCCGGAACGCAAATCGCCGATGACCATGTCTGGCCGAAGGAAATCGACGACCCTCATGGGGGTTGTGCCTGGCGATGAAATTGCGACGGTCACTCTTCGTCCCCGTACTGCTAGGTATCGGCCGATTTCGCCGAAACTTTGGCCCCGGTATCCAAAAGACCGTAGTGGCCATCCTGGCGCCGGTACGTCACGGTGATCGTACCCGTTTCGGCGTTGGTAAAGACCAGGAAGTTGTTCTCGAGCAAGTTGAGCTGCATCACTGCGTCGTCAACCCGAAGGGTTCTCACAGAGAAGGTCTGCTCGCGGATGATGTCAAGCTTGGGGGCCGGCGGCGAAGCCACCTTCGCTGCCTTGGCGACGTCTTTCTTGCTCCCTTTCTCAGCCTTCTCCCCCTTGGCAGCAAATCTCATCCGGCGGGGTTCCAGGCCATCGGCATGCATCACATTGTCGCTGACCGAGAAGCTGGGTCCCTTGTGGGGCTTGTGGTCGCGAATCTTGTCTTTCCACCGGCGAACTTGACGTTCGATACGGGAGCTCGCGATATCGATGGACGAGTACATGTCCTCGGTCGATTCGTGGGCCTGCAAGACGAGGCCATTTGGCAGTGTGAGCGACAACTCGACGGCGTGTTGATGCTCGTTTTCAACAGAGAACACCGCATGCGCAGCGATTGGATCACGGCGGAAGTACTTGAGCAGTTTACTCAGGCGTTCAGTCGCATATTCGCGAACAGCCTGCGACGTCTCCATGTGACGAAACGTAGTAGCAATTTGCACGGTATATCTGTCCTTCGAGTCTGCGGGGTGTTTAGGATAGTCGCGAAGAATTTTCCAGCCTATTTACTAGAAAACGACCTTTCGCCTGGAACTTGGCAGGATTCGAAGCTGCTCGCGATATTTGGCAACGGTTCGACGCGCAATTTCGATGTTTTGCTCTGCGAGCAACTCGACGAGTTTCTGATCGGAATGGGGATGTCGAAGATCTTCAGCGCCAACCAGTTGTCGAATCTTCAGCTTGACCGCTTCGGACGCGAGATCGTCGCCATCTGAGCGGGAAATGCCGGAGTTGAAAAAGTACTTCAGCTCAAAAATTCCCTGCTGGGTGTGAACGTACTTGTTCGTGGTCACCCGCGAGACGGTGGACTCGTGCATGCCGATATCATCTGCGACGTCGCGCAAAATCAGGGGTCTAAGGTGGGACGCCCCGCGCTCGAAAAACTCTTTTTGAAACTTCAGAATCGATTCCGTGACACGAACGATCGTGCGCTGGCGCTGTTGAATCGAGCGTATCAACCACTGCGCGGAGCGAAGGCGCTCTTGAATGTAATCTTTTGCATTATCGCCGGCTGCGAGGGCCGCGCGGTAAAAATCCGAGATCTTCAATTTGGGAAGACCGTCGTCGTTGGCGACCACGAAATACTGTTCACCGATCTTGTAGATATAAACGTCCGGCGTAACGTAAGTCGGTTCCTCGTCGGTGTAGACACTGCCTGGTTTGGGATCGAGGCCCTTTATCACCTTGGCCGCTTCGTAGATCTCATCGAGAGGCTGATTGAGATCGCGGGCAATGAGCGCGTAATTCTGCCGTTCCATGTTACCGAGATGTTTCTCGATGATACCCACAACGATCTCGTCATCGGCTTCAATGTGCCGGGCCTGTATCAACAAACATTCGCGAAGATCTCGCGCAGCAACACCCGGAGGGTCGAGTGTCTGCACCAGCTTCAGCACGCCTTCGGCTTCTTCCACCGAACACTCGGCCTCTTCGGCCACTTCCTCGAGCGGAATGTCCAGGTAACCATCGGGGGTAAGATTGCCTATCAGGAGGAGCGCAATCCCGGCCTGGTTGTCGGTAAACCGGCTGGACAATTTCA
>JAYUPZ010000447.1:0-14984 GCA_043759805.1 Myxococcales bacterium
AGCGCCGCCTGTTGCAGCGCCACCCGTTGCGCCACTTGTGCCCGCGTCGGCCGTGGTTGAAGTGGTTCCGCCTGCGTTTAGAGACGTGCCTGTACCGCCTCCGGTGGCTGGGTTACCACCGTTGAGCGACGAGCCACCTGCCCTGCCCCCCGTCTCGGTGCGTGAGTCGGATGTACCACAGGCGAAAAGTCCGAAGACCACAAATAAGGAGATTGGCGTTTTCAAGGCGAGCTAACGTAACACGAATTTCGCCCGTCCTATAAGACTCATTTCGGATGCAACCGTTGCCGTCCCTCCGCCGCCAATACACTCGACGGGTGATGCTCAAGAAACGCTGCCAGCGCACGCTGCTCGTCAGCGACACGGCCGAGGCTGTGATTCGCCTCCACGAGCCCCCAACGTGCTTCCTCGGAGAGAGGTCCCGAGGGACGACTGGCGAGCGCACGAGAAAACAGCGCGATTGCACCCTGCGCATCGTTCAACTTCTCACGCTGCAAAGCGCCTGCTGCCACCATCGCCGTGTAGGCCTCGGGAGAGTTCGGTGCAGAGTTAACGGCCAGTAAATACCGATCTGCTGCTTGCCGCCAGTTTCCTTTGCCCCGTAGGTGATTGGCTTGCGCCAACAGATCGGCCATCACGGGAATGGGCGAAGGGGGTTCGGATTCCGTATGACGAAGAGGCACGTGCTCACGGTGCAGATCGGGGTTGGGCGCCGCGGGTCGGTGGATTTTCGGTTGGGGCAAAACCTCGAGTGTCGTCAGCGGCACGCGCTTGGCTCGATACGCGGATGGGATCGGTTCTTCGATCTGCGGTTGGAACAGATACGCAGCCGAAACCACAGCCGAAGATCCAAGCAACACGATAGCGGCGGCCGCGAGGCGGAACCGTCGATGGGCAACGGAAAGCGACCTTGCCCGATGCTCGTTCACCGTCGCGATAACGAGCGCACGGGCCGCAGCGTTGTCCATGCGCAGCGCAGGTCCATCGCCATCGTCGAGGCGTGGCAACGAAAAATTCTCGTTCAAGCTCATCAAGGTTCCTCCGAATTCCGGGGCCGGTTTTCACGTATCTTCTGTGTGGCCAGGCGCAATCGGCTGCGAACGGTCTCCACGGGAATATTCAACTGTTCCGAAATCTCGGGAACGGTCATGTCGAGAACGTGGTGCAAGACCAGGGCATGCCGCTGATCAAAGGGCAATCGATCGAGCGCCGCCACCAGAGACCGTCGATGCAGGTAACCATCTGGAGACGGCGAGTTCGCGATCAGGGTATCGCTGTCAAGCGGCACGAGACCAAGCGAGCGGGACGGCTCGTTCTTGAATCGCCTCAGTTGCCGGAACACCATTCGTACCACAACACGATCAACCCAGCCCATGAACGCGCCTTCAGCGCGGTAACCGGGCAGTCCCGCCAGAACCG
Organism: Myxococcales bacterium; assembly: GCA_043759805.1. GTDB lineage: Bacteria > Myxococcota_A > Polyangia > Fen-1088 > Fen-1088 > JAWXBF01. The sequence continues at coordinate 1,420 of JAYUPZ010000447.1, forward strand.
TGAGCAACGCGTCCTGAATGAGATCATCCACGTCGGCATCGCGCCTGACCAAGTAACGAATCAAATTGCGCACTCGGGGCAACAGTTTTGTCACAAGCGCCTGTAGCGCGGCCGTGTCACCTGCTATCGCCCCGGGCAGCAGTTCTTCGCAGGAGGGAGGGACAGACACGTCACGGTTCCTACCATGCGCAACAGCGGGAGCGAACGTCGACGCAATACCCCCATCGGGTGGCGCGGATTCCGCATTCTGCAGGGCAAAGGACAACGACATGGGCTTGTCCTTAGGGAGACCGACCTGCGGCCAATCGGGTCACAGCTCGATGGGTAAAAAACATTCGATCCCAAGTCCAATCGACGGCTGGATCGCCGCCATCGGCCAAACGGGACGAAAACCGGCAGCATCACGAACACCGATGACAATGGGATCTTGCACGCGGTCAAGGTTGACAGCGACCCAGATTGAAAGCTCGTTCGGCAGCAAAGCGTAATAAAAACGGGTACCAAGCCCGACCGCCGTGCGATTGAATTCGATGGGATCGCGATAGGCGCCTGTCGAGGACTCGACGGTGGAAGTCAGGCGGCCCAACCGGGCTTCGACACTCCAGGTAAAGGTTGGTCGAACGAGCACATCAAGACCCACGAGCGCAACCAACTGGCGACCGGCCAGCGTGCCCTTGGCGTAAGGCAGGTCGAGATCGTCGGTGCCACGCTCGGTCCATTGACCTGCCAGACGAAAGCGACCGAGCCTCATCCCAACCCGAAACTCAAGACCCTCGCCTCGACTCGGCGGCACGCCATCCCAGTGCAAACTCGCCCCGATTCCGAGGCTCATCTTCCACGGCGTCACCCGTGGGCTCGGTACCGGCGTGGGCGTCGGTGTTTGCCGGAGCTCTCCAATGGGCTTGCCCTCGATGGCAGCAATGATGGCCGTACGCGCGATGAGTGAGCCGGCCTCAAGTTCAGCGGAGTCCGGCTGCCAGTCACTCGCAACCGCATTTGCAGCGACAGCCCGTATCAATACCCGACCCGGTGTTGGCTCTCGGAGTAGAGCGATGAGTGATCCCTTCGCCCACCACACGGCGACAGCACTCCCCGACGAACTCGCGATCTCGTCCACGGCTGCAATCGAGGCCTCAAGCGGCAACGGTGGCAGGGTGCGCTCGGCATCGCGAACCTCGATCTTCAAATCACTGGTCTGGCCCCGGAGGCGTTCGGAAAACGCAACACAAGACGCTCCCGTTTCGCACACGACCACGACGCGCAATGCAGGCGAAGCAACTGAAAGCGGGGCCACAACTGTCCCGACCAGAATTGCAAACAGACCCGCAAGGCGAGGTAAGATCATACGCGCGGACTTAAACCCTGGCACCACCCGCTACAATAGACCCGCTCGGCAAGGCGCTCAATGTCGCTTGCGCTTTCGGATGAGCCAGGCCATCGCAAACAGAAGCACCATCCCGGTGCGGTCCCTTGATTCTGCGCGGCCAGCCATGCCACACCCAATACCGCCAACGACAGGTCCATCGGGTTCCACCTTGGCAGCACCTGCGGATTGACCGATGGGCAAACAGACCTTTTCGCCGCCTTTGTTTGCGCACGAAAACCCGCTGACACAATCGGAATTCGAGTCACAGAGGCGCGAGCAAAAACTGTCCTTGTCCTCCTCGAGGCACAATTGTGAATGACAATCCTCGTTGATCTCGCAGTGTTCACCATCGGCAACCGTGACTGTCTCGACGGGTTCACAACTGCCCTTCGAACCGCAACGTTCGTTCGCAGTACAGTCGTCGTCAACTCGACAGGACGGCATGAAAGTGTCGCCTCCTTGTCCTGCGGTGCCGCCCGATGTCCCGCCTGTAGCACTGCTTCCGCCTGTGGCACTGCTTCCGCCTGTGGGCGATCCGCCGCCCATACCGCCACTGCTGCCAACGCCGCCGGTACCCGCGACTCCGCCCGTACCCGGGGTGACGACCGGGGGCGTGCTACCTTTGCAGGTTCCCGTCGCTGGGACACACTGCCTTGATGTTGTGCTGCCATTGATGCTGACGCATTGAAAACCGGAAGGGCAACCCCCACCGCAGGGCTGACCACAAAAATATTCGCCCGTTTGATCGTTGCGCAAACAAACGCCAGCCGAACAATCGGCCGCAACAGCGCAGGTCGTACACAGAAGACCCTTGCCCGTACCCGTCGTACCTCCCGCGCCGGCGCCACCAGTTCCTGCGCTTCCGCCCGTACCCGCAACGCCGCCCGTACCAACGGGAGTCCCGCCACCGCCCGGGTATATCTTGCAAATGCCTGCCTCATCGTCCGGGCCGACAGCCACGATGCCACCCGCATACGATGGCGTCATCACGGCTGATTTGAGACTGGAATGTCCGAGACCAAAATAGTGGCCTCCTTCGTGCGCGATGATGGTGAACGCATTAACCTCGCCGCGATTCGTATTCCCCGCAACCCAGCGGAAATTCACCCCATTCATGATCATGGACGACGAAATGCACCCGCGCGAGATCCGTGCGGTCGTGACACCAATCGTACCACTGCCACTTGGCCACCCCGACTCGATCCACTCGATGATGCCATTGCCGCTGCTGGCCCTCACGGTGGTGGTACCCGCAAACTGCGTCTTCAACGCTGAACATGCGGGTTTGGTCCAGGCTTCCATGCCCGTCTGCACTTGCGTTTGCGTCGCGTCACCGAGATCGGCCGATGGCAGCCCCAGTTTGTAGGTCACCGGTGATTCGCAATGGGGCGCACACGATGTCGTCACGCAGGCATAGGCCCAGACCACGGACGTGCGAACAACAAGCAGCACTGCGAGGCAACCCGCGGCGATCGCCAGACGGTGATGGCAGCGATTCATGGCTGCACCTTCTGCGGAAGCTCGGACGATTCACCTGTCGACAAACGCAGCACGTGCACCCGCGACTTCAACGTATCGAAACGTATTGGTTTTGGGGCTGAAGCTTCCGAGATTTCGAGCCCCTTTCGGCGCCACCTTGCCAGCGACACCTCGGTGTAGTCGCGAACCATCAACCGATCGCCGGACTTTGCGTCCTTGACGATCCGGAACTTCCCCTGAGTCATCTCGAGCGTGCTGTAGACTATTTCTTGACCCGCGATTCGCGTCAGAAACACCACCACCTCTTCACCCACGGCGTAGCGCGGTGATCCCGACACCACGGTCTCGACACCTTCGTAGCGGCCTCCCTGTTCGACAACGTGCACAACCGACGACACCGACGTTCCCGCGAGTACTTCGTCGACCCGAATCCATACGTGTGTCTTCGGTTCGAGAACGCTATTTGCAATGGAAACGCGGGTGCCGGTCCGAAGTACGGTGCCACGCACAGCAAGATCGGCGCGAACCACCAGGGTATCGAGCGGAACTTCCACCATGATGGTGCCGAGGACCGCCGGGGCCCAACCACTGAGAATGATTGCCGTCAACGCCAGACAGGTCGCCAATCGAGTGGGTTTCATCCACCCAACGAGGCCACAGTGATTCACAGTGGGTCAAACATTTTTTCTTTGACCCACAATCTGCAATCCGGGTCTCCCTGGTGCCACCATGACGACATTGTTTGGAAAGCGCGCCTTCTTGGCGCTCATGATCAGCATGGGCGCTTTCACCACGGGCGCGTGCGGATCGGATTCCGGCACGGAACTCCCCCCAGGTAGCCCGATCTGTGGCACCTGCACAGTCAAGGCAGACTGCACGGGCGCAAATAGCGAATGCCTCCACAACGACAAGACCGGCGAACAGTTTTGCGGCAGCGATTGCTCAAAGACGGGTTGTCCGAACGGGTTCGAATGCGTGACCATCCCGAACGGCACGAACCCGCGGCAATGCGTGCCGTCTGCCGGCACATGTGCGAACGCCGGTGCTTCCGGTGGCTCGTCTTCCGGTGGTGCTTCCGGTGGCTCGTCTTCCGGTGGTGCTTCCGGGGTGGGCACTGGCAATCCCAATTTTCTTGGACCCTTCTGCGAGGGAAAACCGCGCCATGTCATCGGTATTACAACGACACCGGCAAGCGCAGATGCCACCAATGCAGAAATGCGGCAGTACATGCTTGACGCCGTCAACACGATAAGGGCAATGACCAACTTGCCTGCTTTGAAAATGGATGACTGTCTCAACAAGATTGCAGATGCAGCCATCGCGGACGCGGCAACCGGTGGCGTTCACGGCTACTTCAAAAACAACTGCATGAATGCGGCCCACAACTTCGGGAAAAGTTGTGAGTGCAATTGGGCGCAAGAAAACTACGGCGCCGCCGGCGGCTCAAGTTACACGTGGAAAGACACGCTCAACGTACCGGTGTGCGGGATGATGGACGAGCCAAAAGGTGTCGGCCATCGCGGCAACATCGAAAACAAAGAATGGACACGCCTCGGCGTCGGCATCATCAAAAAGGGAGCTGGAAGCACACAGTGGGTGCACGAGTTCGGCCGGTAGGCGGTAGCCGGCATCCGTCCTACGTTACGGCAACATGATGACGGTGATGACGAACGAGCTGTACTCTTTCCCTCCCCGTGACATGCGTGCGCTCAACGCGTGCAAGCCACTGGGGATGTTGTTCCAGGCGAACGTCAAGGGCGCGCCCGCCGCCAACGTTGCCAGCGGTTTGGCGAAGTCGTAGAGCTTGATCTCGGTGAAATCCTTCATATCGTCGCGCACGCGCAACGTGACGGTACGACTTTCACCGGCTTTGCCGTGGGGCATGGGAGAAATCGCGAGTGCTTTTTCATAACTAACATATGCCGCGGTCGCCATCGCGGCATCCGCGCCTGGCAACCACGCTGCGGCATTCGCGTTGCCAACAAAATCTGCAACGGCAGCAATCTTGGCGACAGGATTGGGTATCCCGGCTGCAAGTCCGCTGTACGACGAATTGTCGAGCAACCAACCGTTGGCCAACACTGTCGCGTCCACGGGCGTAACGTAGCTGGCAAAGCGGGTCGCAATCGCGCGATCGAGATACGGCAAGAAAATGGTATCCGATCCTTTGGGGGTATGAGGCAATCCCTGCTTCTGCAAGAAGCCCACCGCGCCGCCCGCTGTACGGACCTGCTGCATTGATGCCTGTTTTTGCGCCGCGTCCAATTCGTTCTGCCCAAGCAGAAACAGGCTCGGGATTTTTTGTGCGGCACCCGTGAGCGCAGATGGCGACGCGTACGCGTCTGGCACCAAACCGATAACCCGCGTCGCGTGGCTGTTCGCATACGAGGTGATGTCGATCGAGCCCGCTGAAAAGCCGTACATGACGAGCGGCACGGTCGACAACTCTGGATGGTTGGTCATCTGTCCAAACTGCTGAAACAGTGTATCGAAACTGCCGACAGGCAACCCGTTCTTGTACCCAATCAGCGCGAATCCGTGCAATTGCGCGAACAAACGATTTGCTTCACCTTCCACGCCCCCGACGGTGGAGCCGCCTGACCCAGGCGCCAAAAACAAGATGCCTTTGACCGGGGCCATTAATGGTGATGGCAGATACATCCGGGCCGGCTGTCCCGAAACCGTCGCGGCGGTATAAACCGGTTCTTCGAACGCTTCGCCGCCTTTGCGAATCTCGAGATCGTCTATCCACAGCTCGCCAACCGTGCCACGGCCCGTATCGCCACCGATTGCGATTTCCCCGGCACCGACTGGCAAATTGGTGAAGGTGTAGCTGCGACGCAAAAGCAAATGGCCATCCTGCGAAACGGAAAGCCCAGCGTAAAGTTGCGTTCCCTGCAACCGACGCAACACCACCTTCATGGTGTAGTACACATCGCCGTTGAAGAGGGGGTTCCACTCGACGTTGCTTCCAACTTCGGTTCCCTTGGTCGCTATTGCGCCGAGATCGATTCCCGTGTGGAAGCTCAGGCGGTCCTCGTCAACCTCGGACCAACTTAGATGAACCTGTCCTGCATTTTTTCGATCTGCGCCCCCGAAAAACGACACCCAGACATGCGGGCTGCCAAGCGCACCACGGGTTGTCACCGAAACCGGCGGAACCGGTGCGGTGGTGTTGGCCTTGAATCGAAAAGAGATTGTCAACGGAGCATCCAGCGAGTCCGTGGGGGTGGCATCAGGATTGCGATCAAAAATGAGCGTCCGCGGCTTGCCGTAATCGATCGCAAGCGCCCCTTCTTTCACGCGGACCGCGTCGGCCCCCTCGGGCACGAAAAAGTTTGCGCCGAGATCCGCCGGACCATCGAAGGTCAAGCGTGTTACAACGTTGGGTTCGTTTGGAACGCCACCGCCTGTTCCGGCCGTGCCAACCGTACCACCCGAGGCAACTTCGGTGCCCCCTTGACCCCCGGCACCAGCGTTCCCGGAATTGCCGGCGCCCGATCCGCCGTTTATGCTGTCGCTGGTGCCTCCAGAGGCGCCGCCACCGGGACCGCCCTTATCCGAGCCTCCCGAACAACCCACCAGCAACGTGGTGAGCAGGAAAAACGGAGCGGTCGCAGGGTATGTCTTATTCATGGGGAGGCTTCTTGTGGATGCGCATTCCAGTGTGCACTTTAATGCTCCCGTCGTTCGTAAAACGACTTAATCAATGCGGAGGCAAGAGCTTGAACACAACGCGTCGGTTGCGCTCCCGGGAACGCGAGCCTGTATCGGGAGCGATTGGGCGATCGGATCCAAAGGCCTGAACTTCAATACGATCCGGACGAATCCCAAGCGCGATGAGGAAAGCCCGCACTGCGTCGCCGCGATCCTGCGCAAGCTTGAGCTCGCGCTTTGAATCTCCTTCGCCCGAGGCGTGACCCTCGGCGAGAACTCGAATTTCCGGATACTTGTTGAGCGCCTGAACGAGGCTTCCCAGGATCACAAACGCTGCGGTCTGAATCTGAGCTGACTTTGCAACGAAAGGTACGCCGTCAGCGACGCCGATGATCGGTTGTAGTTCCACCGGAACGTCGTCGGGACAGGCGTCGTCGTCCTTGTAGCCGTTCAGGTTTTCCGCCTCGTAGGGACAGCGATCGACGGTATCGACGATTCCGTCTTTGTCGTTGTCGAATTCCGGACAACCATCGAAGTCCTGGAAAGAATCGCGATCTTCGGGCCTGTCGGGGCACTTGTCCACGTCGTCAAGCACGAGATCTTTGTCCGCATCGCCAGCCTTTGGTGGCGCCTGCTGTGGCAAAGCCGCGGGCGTGTTCAAAGGTGCCGGCGCCAGCGAAGCTTGTGGATCGGGTGCGGGAGCAACGGTTGCAACGGGCGTCGCAGGTTCCGGTTCCGGCTCGGGGAGGGGCTCTGTAGGTGGTACGTCTGGCGCGGACTCGACCTGTGGATCGGGTTGTATGACAGGCGCTGGCACCTCCGCGGGTCCTTCCGGCTCAGTCCCCTTCGTCGATCCCGCTCCGAAGCCGAAAGCATACGAGACGCCCAGCAAGGTTTCCCAGTCGACGGAACGTCCGTCCCGAGTGTTGGGCAACAACATCGCGCGCGCATCGAAACGCACTACGATTCGGTCGTTGACGGTGTACTTGACACCCCCGCCGATATGAAACTCGCCATCGAGGTCCTTAAACTGAATTCCCTGCCCCGGAATCGCGCCGACACCGCGTACGCCTTCGGTGGAAGCCACCTGCATCAAGCCTCCACCTGCCAGCGCAAACGGACGCAGCGGGCCGCTCAGAAAATGAACCAGCGCGTGTGCCTTGTACGTGGTTATGATGGTCGAAATACCCCCCATCCGGTCCTTGGTGGGGATGGACGCCGCCTCGACTTCAGCAGATAGCAACTCGTGCCAAACAAGGCCCAATCGCAATCCGAATTCGCCGCCATGCTCGGGCGATGAAACCAAACCCGGCGCATCGAGTACGCCCAGCTCCAGATCGTCTGCGAAAAAGTGCGCCCCGGCCAGAAGACCAAGTTCCAGAAAAAATGCATTTCCCGGCACCACCGTTGCTGGGGGTTCGTCCTGCGTCGGCTCCTCGGCCTCTTGCGCAAACAAAGGCGTGGTCATCACGGATGCCCAACCGCCCGTGAACATGGCGAGGACGATCAATCGAAAGCGATGGTTATAGGGTCGCATGGGAAAGCAATTCCTGCGCAGTGCGCAAGCCCGCCATCATGGCTGAACCCGCATGTCGGTTTTGTGGCAGATCCGCAACGAACCTGAAACGCCGCAGCGCCACACGGATCGAACATCGCAAATAAACCGACAACTCCCCACCGGTCCTTGCCGAGAACCGTGGCAGCGGAAAAGCAATACCGCCTCACCTACATTCAGGAGATCCACCATGCAAATCAATTCAAGCGCTTCATTTCCCAGACCCTCATTCGACAATTCTGTTCGTCGCGATACCAGCCCGAACAACACCATTTCACAGTCGAGTACAGCCAACGCAGATCGGGTCGAAAATCTAGGTACAAGCGTCGTGAGTAATCGGCCATCCTCGGACCGATCGCCAGCGCCAAATGCATCCTGGGGATTGGTCGGGCGCTGGGCGTTGAAATTGGCTAGAGACATTTTGGCGGCCGAAGGCGCAAGTGCTGGCGCCCAGGGACTCGGTCAACTCGGACGCGCATTGGCAAACGGTGCAGATCAGGCAATCGGAAACAATATGGCGCGCCTCCGATCAGCAATGACCGGCAAGTAACAACGGAGATCGGACGCCAAAATGCGTATTTTCGACATACTTCCCCGCAACGCCGATGGTTGGGAGCCCTCGGGTCCATGGCTACCGTGGGGTGCGGGATTGTCCGTTGCGGCTCGTACCGTTGGGTTCGTCCTCCTGTTCGAGTTCGCCCTTCAGCTTCCGACATTTGTCGCGCTCGCCATGAATGTCTTGCTGCTTTTGTTGTGTGTCCGCGCCACCGTCTTGCTGGACACAGACGAGGCCGAGCTACGCCAGGAGCGACGGGAACGACTCCGACTCCACCGACCACGCGGCACCCCAACACAGTGGCTGAAGGCAGCTTTGGCATTTATCGTGGGCTCCGTTGCCACATCTCTGGCCACGATTTGTGTCACAGGGCCGCCGACCAGCGAGGACGCGCTATTGGAAAAACTGTTGGTTCGGCCAGAAGGGGCTCTTCTGTTGGTGGCCGCTGCCGGACTGTTGCACCCCTTTTTCGAGGAAGTGATCTTCAGAGGCTGGGCCTACCGCGTGCTCTCGCGATGGGGCGGGAAAACGCTCGCGTTTATTTTGTCGGCAACGTTTTGGGCGTTGGCACATTTTGATCTGGCGCGGGTTCCCGACCTTCTGCTCAGCGCCGCTGCCCTCCACCTTGCGATGACAGCAACCGGATCACTTTGGAGCTGCGTTGCGCTTCACGCCGCATTGAACAGTTCGGTGATAATAGCAGGTTATTTGTTCTCCGATTCGGCGGGCGGCGATCCACCGCACTCGCTGCACGCGTTGCCCGTTTACCTTGCGATTGGTGCTGGTTGCGGTGTTCTTTTCGTTCTGCAAATGCGGCAAATCGCCAAAATCAAAACGGTCGTTGTTCCGTATGACGGACTGCCGATCGCTTCCTAAGCCGCGCATTTAGTGCCACCAGGCAAACCGGTCGCTTACTGCGGACACACCACCGAAGGCGCGACGAAAAACCCGCGGATGGTCGCGGCGGCGAACATGTTCATCGGGTGTGTTTCGCCAAGTGCCGTGGCAACTCCGGTGGCGAGATTCACCTCAAGCAAGTTTCGATCGCCGAGGCGCCACCCAAAAGCTTTCCCGCGGCTCGCGTCGTAAGCAATGCGAAGCGTCTCGTCACTTTGCGTGACCGTTGCAACATTCGTGTCGAGCCCGGTCTCGAGGTTCAGGGTAAAAAGTTCAATCTGGTTTGCACTGGTATCAACATGACACCCGTGGTTGGGGGGGCCCGGGTACAATTTTTGCCATGCACAGATCGACCGTCGCTAGTTGCGGCGTCATGAAGCCCAAAATTGCCACGGCGCTATTGCCAGAACCGCTCCAGTGCATCGACACGTCGAGAAACTTTTGGGTGGGAACTGCAGGATCGCTCAGCGTCCCAACCACCGTCAAATTGGCCGTGTCAGGATCAATGCGCACGAGGACGCCATTGAACGTGGCGAAAATAGTATTGAGTGGCAAGAGAGCAGCATCGGGCGGCCCCCCGTCCATGGTGACCATCACATCGGGGAAGCCCAGATCCGGACTGGTGGGCGCCGCCAACCCAGATAAAATGGTTTGTGGCTCCGGCCAAACGTCCGTGAAGTGCAGCGCTGGCAACCAAGGCAATTGGCGATGCATTGGCAGCGCTGGCGTACCCGGCCAAACGTCCGTGAAGTGCAGCGCTGGCAACCCGTATGCGCTGCGACGTGGAGGAGGTAACGAACCGAGTTTGCCGGTGTTACCAAACCCGCCACAGCTCCGTGCAAACGCCCGCTGGCGACCGGCTCAGTGGGTCTGGAACCCGGCCGGCAAGCACGACCGCCTGGTGGGCACGGCAATTGCAATCGGTCCAGGCTAGCAGTTTGTGTCACTCAACGTCGAAAGGAGCCCATATGTCGTTTCGATCGCACTGGATCCGTTTGCTACGCACGACCTTGGCTTCGGCTGAAAACGATCCGAAATTGGTTGCGCCCGTTCTCAAACTCATCCCGGATGCCGCAGCCGAGGACCTCGTAGACTGTTGCGGTGATTTAAACGTGCCGATTGATTCCGGCGCCGAACGTAAGTCGATGCTCCAGGCGCTTGCAACAGACGACCGCTGTGAAGTGCGGCGCAGGGTCGCCGAGGTTTGCGGCGAAATGCAGGGGGTCAGGGCCGACCTCGCGGAGGTCATCCAATGCCTCGCGGCGGACTCCAATCCATCCGTAAGACAAGCTGCGTATGAAACATTGGGAGCGGGGCTAAGCAGACCGTCGGAACCCGATCAGGCAGCTTTTTGACGAACCCAACCTGACATTTCTGCACGTCGCCATAGCCTCCAGCAATTCGGCCGTTATCGGTCCACGCTTGTTAGCGCCCGGTAGAGTGATCGACTTTGCGATATTGGAAGTCGATCGACGTTCCGGTTTGTCACGTAGGGCCGAAATCCGTGTTTCAAAGATTCGCGAATGGCCCAATCGCTGAGCGCGTTGTCTGACGCATATTCGATCGAAAAAACTGGTCGCCATACCCGCGACAGGGCCGCGTTAACCTGGGCAACACGCCATGTCCGTTCGGCAACTGTGGTTCGACGGTAGCCTTGATTCGGCGAATCGTATGTCGCGAAAAGGCTCTCCGTCACGTACCCGTCCACATACGGGGCAACCTCGGCAAGTGCTTCGGTTCCATTCGCGAGCAGGACGATGTGCGGAAATTTTTTCCGGATTTCCCGGACAAACTGGGCCAACGCACGCCGAGAACCCGCAAATCGTGCCGGCTCTCTGGCTTCGAGGTACAGGGGGGTGTCCAGCGTATCAAGCATGAACCCCTGGTAGCCCAGCGCGAGCAGTCGCGGCACTTCCTCTTCAAAAAGGATGTCCCGCCACGCCTTGTCGCGGATATCAACGCGAACACTTTTCTCCCAGTCCGGGTTAATTTCGACCAAGAACGCGCGCCCACGCACCTTGCGCCAGTACCAACGGCTCATTTCCGCTTCACCGACACTCAAGTAAACCAAATGCAACGGACCGTTTGAACTTCGAGCGGGAACAAGCTGAGCGTTATCGGTGGACACAACCAGGTCTGCTTGCTGCCCTGCAGCCCGCCAATCGGCAGTACGAATCGCTGCCGATTGGCCTAGAAAGATCCACCAGCGATGGGCTTTTTCTAGTTCTGGCGCCGTGGCAAAACCGCTCACGCACCCGGCGAGAACCAGAGGAAACCACACCGCAACCAGGGCGGCACGGCGGAACAGTTACTTCTCACCGGTAGCGGCAGTAGGAGCGGTAGGGGCTTCTTTTTCCCATCCCAACGCCTCTTCCACGTCTTTGGCGGTATCGTAGGTCTTGTCAGGCAGTGTTGCCTCGACCCATTTCATGTCGGCGGCTTTGGCTTCGCGCTTGCCCTTGCAGGCAATCAGCACGTCGGACTTTTGGGCTGGATACTTCACATGTTTCCGAATGTGAGTCTTGACCAACATGTGCGCGCGCCACTTCTCGGTTTCCTCCTTGTCCAGACCTGCCGGAGGCGCCGATTCAGCGACACCGTCTTGTGCCGCCTTGTCGGAACGAACTTTGGCATGACCAGCGGAGGGGGCCGCGGAGACCGCGATGGCTGCCATGAAAAAACTAAGCGCTATTGTTTTCATATTCGTTTCACCTTTCATTGGGAACTCCCCATGGGGGATTTGAGGACGATTTTCACAGTGCTGGACGCTCGACGCGCGGAAACGCCGGGGAGCGATATCGATTTCGGGGAAATGCGGCCATTGTTTTTCGGAATGATCGCTCGGCCCGCGGGTCCAAGGCGCCTCAAGCGGGCCATGAGTCCCCCTATCTCGGGTGTACCGGCAAATGCCTCGAACAAACGTTCGGGGGTTCCGCAATCCGACCAACCCGCTTTCAACAACGGCGTCATGGCCAAGCCCTGAGCCTGTTCCAGGACCGTCTGGCTGAAGTCAGCGGTGGGCATGTGCGCATACACTCTCTCGAGGGTCTCAATCGCCGAGGGACTGCCAATCTCCGCGCGATAGGTTTCGAGGGCGCGTGTCTGCAACGGCATGTGCTTGCGTCCCAGTTTCCAGAAAGCACTGGAACGGCCAGCAAGAATCAGGGTGTTCCAAAAGCCGCCCGTTGAAAAAAGCTGATCTGCGATCTCGGGTGCAGGCTTCTCAACGAATCGGGCGATGTGGCGACATTGACTTCGGGTTTTCGAAAGCGGCGGCCCGGGTACGATCCAACCCATATCGGTGGCAGGCCTTTCCGCCTCTGCTGCAATCAACGCGACGCCATCGTCCACGTCTTCAGCTGCAAGCAGCGCCCGCTCTACCGCTTCGGGCAACCTTTCTGGGCAGCGCACGTGATGATCGGAGGGGAAAACCGCGACGGCCGCATCCGGGTCGCGATGGAGAATGTGTGAAAGTGGGAGGAGAAGCCCTGGCCCGGTCCCCCGGTTGCTGGGTTGCAGCACCAACTCAACGCCGCGATATTCACGCAGCTGTTCGCGGGCGACAGCGGCGTGCGCTGGCGCGACAACGATGATGGTCCTCTCGGGCGGGACCAACGGGGCGATGCGGTCCATCGTTCGCTGTAAAAAACTGCGTTCACCCACGAGGGCAGCGAACTGTTTTGGCAGAGGTCCACCGTGGAGCGCGCTGGTGATGGTTTCGAGGCGATTCCCCTCCCCGCCGGCCAACACCACCCCCCAGAGACTTCTGCTTGTCGCTTTCGAAACTACATCTTCCTGCATTTGCATCATGCATTACCGCTATGCATGCAACGTGCCGTATAGAGAAAACGGTCAATGCCCGTCTTGTTCCTTCCCGCCGCAATTCGACGCTCCTTCGTGTTACCAATCGGTCATTCCCTTCGTGCTGGGCACCGTTCTGTAACGGTCGCGAAGCCGCTTTGAGCATGGCTTGCGTATTTGATCGCAACGGCACGCTCCATGCAAAGCGGTAAAGTCGGTAAGCCACATGACGCAAAATATATTTCCGCCGGCCG